>CAZJFE010000020.1:0-12164 GCA_964545345.1 uncultured Candidatus Saccharibacteria bacterium
AGATGTTCCGATAAGTTATCTGGCTTCGCTTTGTTCTGAAATTAAGGCAAAGCTCTTGACTTTTAAGGTAAGATATGCTAGAATGTCTTTAATTCCTACCCGTATGGGTGGGTCGTTCCGAAAGGAATAAGAGGCGAAAAATCCGGCCTAAACTGGATTAGTTCTTTGAAGGGAGGTGCCGTATGGCACAGAAAAAGAAATTTGTTATCTACGCTGGTCCGTCCAAGGGAGAAATGGGAAACGCCCTAATCTTCAAGGCAAACCGCGAAGATATTTATCTGGAATTCCGTGTCAAAGATCCGGACAACAAAAATGGATGGTGGTCACCAGTGGATATCAATTTGACCATGTTGAAGCTGGACTACGGCGACACGGAACGGGAAAACTTCTTTTTCGAGGGGAAAACCCTGTCGGGTAGTCCAACCCATGGCTTCTTCTCTACCAAGGTCCGGAAGGGCTGGCTGGAAATAGAAATCTAGCCGGTAACTGATCCGCAGTCCAAACCAGAAAGGAACTCTACGATGAGCCGACTCACGCAGGGTATGTACAAGCCGGAAGCGAGGGTGCCGGGACAGGAGCCGATGTTCGGTCTCCGATTCGGTCAGTTGAGGCATATGGGCGAGTTCGGCCACAACGCCGGCTGGTACAACAAAGCCGGCGAGAAGCTGGGCTACGGTGATCTGGCTACCGGCGACCTGCAGAAAATCGCCGCCGAGCTGGAGGAAGGTGAGCTCTTCATCACGATGGGCGAGCAAGACTCCTTCTGGACGTTCGTCACCGAACACCGGGGCTGGCTCGGAGCCCAATGCGTCACCAGCCAGGACGAACATTCTCCCGGAATCGCCTACGTTGCCGAAAAGGCGGTGTATGTGATTGCCAAGGGAAAGGTGTACGTCTGTGATCGCGGCTGGGCGCGCGGCGACCATCTGGCGAAGTACAGCAAGATGGTAGGAGTTCCGTTTGAGCTCATCACCACCGCCCAGCTGGTGGAGATGATGAAGAAATAAACAACACAACAAGCCGGTCCCCAAAAGGGATCGGTTTTTTTGTTTGTTTACTAAAATAGTTTTAAACTTAGAACATGCGTTACACCTGTCCAATGCATCCGGAAGTCGTCCGCGAGCAACCGGGAATTTGCCCGGAATGTGGAATGAATCTAGTACCCAGTAAAGAAAAACAAACCCCGGATAAACACGCCGGCCATAGCACTGCCGCTTTTTTGCAAAAATTCTGGGTGAGTTTATTACTTACGATTCCGGTGGTAGTTTTGAATTTTTCCAGTTGGGAATTCCCCGGCTCACAATACATTCCGCTTATCTTGGGAACGGCCATATTTTTTTATGGCGGCTGGGTCTTTATCAGAGGCGCCGCGAGAGAAGTGAAAGCGAGATTGCCGGGGATGATGACGCTAATCGCCATCGCGATATCTACCGCTTATTTTTATAGCATTTTTTCAACTTTCTCCGGCGGCGACACGTTGTTCTGGGAGCTAACGACTTTAATAACGGTGATGCTGATGGGGCACTGGCTGGAAATGCGCTCGGTGAGTAGCGCGCAGGGTGCGCTGAAAGAACTTTCTAAATTACTTCCAGACACGGCGGAAATGGCGGACGGCCGTATTGTTCCGCTTTCAGAGCTGAAAGTAGGCGACATCATTTCGGCGCGACCAGGCGGCAGAATCCCGGCGGACGGCGTAGTCGCGGAAGGGCAAGCGGAAGTTAATGAAGCTATGATCACCGGAGAATCGGCGCCGATTCTCAAAAAACCCGGCAGCGAAGTGATCGCAGGCACGATCAACGGAGACGGATTTTTGAAAATTAAAATTGCCAAGATCGGAGAGAACACTTTCCTTGCAGGAGTAATGCGGCTAGTGGCGGAAGCCCAGGCCTCTAAGTCCCGGCTGCAGATACTTTCCGACCGGGCGGCTTTTTATCTTACGCTGGTCGCGGTGTTCGGCGGATCGGCGACTTTAATTTCTTGGATAATTTCGGGGGCGGGCACCGGATTCGCGGTTGAAAGAATGGTAGCCGTGCTGGTAATCGCTTGCCCACACGCCTTAGGCCTAGCGGTCCCGCTGGTCGCTTCCATATCTACTACCTTAGCGGCGCGGAACGGATTTTTGGTAAAACGACGGCTGGCTTTGGAATCGGCGCGATCCGTTGATGTAATTCTTTTTGATAAGACCGGCACTCTGACAAAAGGAGAATATGGAGTCATGGATGTATGGGCGGCGAATCCCGAAAACGAGACGGAAGTGCTAAAAATGGCCGCCTCGGTAGACGTGCGGTCGGAACATTTCATTTCCAAAGCAATTGTTCAAAAAGCGAAAGAAAAAAATATCGCGCTTGATAGTGTTAGTAATTTCGCGAGAATTGCCGGCCGGGGCGTCAAAGGAACTTTGGGAAGCAAAGAAATTCTGGTTGGCGGGGAGGGGATTTTGGAATACGCGAAGGCTACGCTTCCGGACGATCTTAAGAACAAAGCAGCCACCGCAGGAGCAAAGGGGAATACCGTAATTTACATTCTGGAGGGAACCTCGGTGCTTGGCGCGATCGCTTTGGCCGATCTTATCCGCGAAGAATCCAGAGAGGCCGTGACGGCGATAAAAAAGATGGGCATCAAAACCGCTATGATCACCGGCGATTCGGAGGAGGTCGCGCGATGGGTGGCCGGGGAACTCGGCATAGATGAATATTTCTCCCGCGTCCTGCCGGAAAAGAAATCAGAAAAGGTTGGGATGCTTCAGAAAAATGGCCGGAAAGTCGCAATGGTCGGAGATGGAATAAACGACGCGCCCGCTCTCACGCAGGCCGATCTTGGTATCGCGATCGGCGCAGGAACCAATGTCGCGATAGAATCCGCCGGGATCATCCTGATGAAGAACGACCCGCGGGATATCGTAAAAATCATCCGTCTCTCAAAGCTGACTTATTCAAAGATGCTCCAAAATCTTTTCTGGGCCACCGGTTATAACGTCGTGGCGATGCCTCTGGCCGCCGGAATCCTCATCAGTCAAGGGATCGTTCTTCAACCGGCGCTTGCGGCTCTTTTGATGTCGGTTAGCACGGTAATCGTCGCGCTCAACGCGGTGTTATTGAAAAGAAGACGTTTGTGAGTTAGGTTGAAAATATGGCAAAAGGACTATCAATTTTCATGCTATTCGCCATCGGGCTGGCTTTATCGGCGAGTCTTTTTGTGTACGCCCCCGATCATTTGACAGCTGATGGTAATTGCCCGGTTTCTGTTTTATCAAATTCGGCCTGCCTCACCAACGGCATCGCCGGCCTACTTTTGGCGATCGGAATCTTATTCGCCGCGTTTTTTAATAAGAAAATTTTCGCGGTCTTGGAGCCGGAAAAACAATATTATAATCTTCAGGCCACTTTTGCCGATCTCTACCAGTTAAAATTTGCCAATTGGCTAGCTTTGCGCGAGAAGCGTGATCTGGTCCGTTCCTAAGGCGTTGATTTGCGCGGAACTCCCGCGTTGTTCTCATTACAAATCAATGCCCGCTACAGTCGAGCGGGCTTTCTGTTAAATATTCTGTGAATAAAAAAATCGTTTTCTCCGGACTGGGGATTATACTAATAGTAGCGGCCGGAATTATTCTGATGATGCCGAGTTCATCCAATGGTCAAAGTATGACAGTCTACAAATCTCCTACTTGTGGATGTTGCGGGGGATACATCAACTACCTGAAAAAGAATAATTTCCAGATTACGGTGGTGGAAACGACAAATCGCATGGAATTAAAGGAAAAGTTCCAAATTCCGGCCGACATGGAAAGTTGCCATACGTCCGTTGTCGGTGGTTATGTCGTTGAGGGACACGTTCCGGTGGAGGCAGTCAATAAGTTGCTATCGGAAAAGCCCGAGATAGATGGCATTAGCTTGCCGGAGATGCCGGCTGGATCTCCCGGAATGGGTGGAATAAAATCAGGTCCGCTGACGGTGTACGCCTTGTCGAAAGGCGAAAAATCGGAATATTTCATTAAATAATTTATGGTACTACTAACATTGTTGGAATTCGTAATCATATATCTTTGGGGTTGGTTAATCCTGACTATTCTTGCCAGCGTCGGAGTTTTTTTACTGATCAAAAAATACTACCGGGTAGAAATGGCGGTCTTCGGAGCGATCGCGGTCATTGGCCTGGTGGTGATCTTATTCGGGCCGGAAGTTTTTCCGAAGGCCTTTGAGTACCCGCCATTTCTGACCACTTTCGGACCATCGGACGGCCCGGCTTTGCCGTTTAAAAGCGCTCTCGCTTTTCTGAAAAACTATTCCAAGATGGAAAAAGTGGCAAACATCGCGCGCGACCCAAACGACATCCCTCCGCCAATCACCCGAAATTATCCGGAGAAGGTGAAAATTAATCTAACAACGAAGGAAGTGATAGCGGAGGTAGCGCCGGGGGCCCTTATGAATTACTGGACGTTTGATGGAACGGTTCCGGGGCCGTTTTTGCGGGTTCGCGAAGGCGACACGGTAGAATTGACGCTCACCAACGACAGGTCCAGTATTCATGCTCATAATATAGATTTACACGCGGTGAATGGCCCGGGCGGCGGCGCGGTTTTGACTAACGTTGATCCGGGTGAGACAAAGACCTTTACCTTCCAAGCTTTAAATCCCGGTCTGTATGTTTATCATTGCGCTCATCCCAACGTGGCAACTCACGACACGCACGGAATGTATGGATTGATCCTCGTGGAGCCACAGGGCGGACTGGCAAGAATGGATAAAGAATTCTACGTAATGCAGGGGGAGCTCTACCCGACAGGTGACATTGGGAAAAAAGGACTACAAGTTTTTGACGCCGTAAAAATGATGGATGGACATCCGGAATATATTGTTTTCAACGGAAAACCCTCCGCGCTGACCGCAAACGTAAAAGCAAAAGTTGGGGATCGCGTCAGATTTTTTGTCGGCAATGGGGGAGTGAACCTGATTTCTTCTTTCCATGTCATTGGAGAAATTTTTGACACCGTCTATCCGGAGGCCTCAATCGGCGGAGCGTTGCTGAAAAATGTCCAAACGACTCTCGTACCTGCAGGCGGAGCGGCGATTACGGAATTTTTACTTGATGTGCCAGGTAAATATCCGTTCGTTGATCACGCGCTGGCAAGAATAGAACGTGGCGCTTGGGGAGTGCTGGAAGTTTCTGGAAAAGAAAATCCCGCGATTATTTCCGGCATAACCGACTTAGACGATCACAGCCATTAGGCCAGAATGCTAAAATAAAATTATGTATAACATGATGCAAATGATGCAGGGTCTCGGCTACGGTATGGGTGGTCTAAACGTAATCTTTTGGTTAACCACCATTCTGGTGTGGGCGGCTTTGATATTGTTAATTGCCTATTTGTGGAAACAAATTAACAAATAACGGAGGAATTGGTAGAATGGAAGAATGAGAAAAATAAATTATTCAGTGGCAACTGGAGCTGTTGTTTTGTTTTGCTTGCCTATCTTGGTGAGCGCGTCAGTGCCGGTTCAATATAATTTAAAAGACACGACTTCCGATCCAGTGGACGTGCAGATTACAGCCGGTGGAGCGGAAATGGATTTTGATTCGGTCTACATAAAAAATTCCAAGACGGTGATTGTTGATGTTGATCAGGACGGATCGCCGGAACTGCAAACTGTGGGTGGGAGAGCGGAGCTGGAAAAATTCAACGCCGGATCCGGAGGAGCTGCTCCAGCCACAATCAATACCAGTCATTCAAATATTAAGAATCTACAGACCGCCGATTTAGATGGCGATGGTCTTGAAGACGTGGTAGTAGGCGAGGCGAGCAGACAGACGCCAAAGAGAGATTTTGGAGATCGATTGAAGGTGGAGGTTCGCGGTTGGGATCCTGATAGAAAAGAAGCGATTGAAGCCAAAGTAAAATTAGTTACCGAAAAGGATGAGAATATCGCAAAAGCGGAAGTAGAAGAAGACAAAATAGAAATTTCCTATCGCCGACCGGCTAAATTACTGGGCTTTATACCGGTGGCGTACTATCACGCCTTCATGATGGACGGAAAGGGAAATATCAGCAGCGGCACGCCCTGGTGGTTGGCGTTTGCTAAAAGCGACGCGGACGCGTTTTCCGAAGATGTAAAATATGTCTTTCAGAATAATCAAACCAACCTGGAATTCTTAAGACTACAGGACGCGGTGGCCCGCCAGTCCAGAGCGTTTGAAGTACTAAGCAATATTCTGAAAACAAGACACGACGTAGCAATGAACGCGATCCGGAATATGAAATAGCGCTGTGATATAATCAATTTATGAACTATCTACCCATTGTTTTATCAGCAATAGCAAGTATGGTATTGGGAACCCTGTGGTATGGTCCGATTTTCGGCAAGATTTGGATCAAGGAAATGAAATTTACCGAAGAGGCGATGGCCGAAGCAAAAAAGAAGGGGATGGCCAAAACTTATCTAGTGGCATTTGTCGGAGCTTTGGTAACTGCCTACGTCCTTTCATATGTGTTGGGAGTACTTGGAGCGGATAGTTGGATGGCCGCGGCGAAAGTATCGCTTTGGATCTGGCTCGGTTTCATCGCGACTGTGAAACTTGGGGATGTTTTGTGGAATGGACGATCTTTGAAATTATTTGTCCTGGAATCTAGCTATTATCTGGTTAATTTATTGGCGATGTCCGCCGTGCTAACTAATCTCTAAACTTAAATGGAAGGAGAAGTAGGATCAGTTTCTAAAAAGCCGACAATGATGACAGCCATCGTTATTTTGGCCGTGGTGCTTGCCGCGGTCGTCGGATATTTTGTCTGGCGTAATTTCTCCAAAACCCCCGAAGAAAAAGCGGCTGAAGTGTTAGAAAAAGCGTCTCAGACCAGTACGCTACCAACAATTGATCCTTCCGGTAATCCGGCGGAGGGCTTGCCGGCAGTCAATCCTGTGGACCAAATAAATCCTTTCGGAAAAACATACAAAAATCCTTTCTAGCCAATGACTAAACAATCCTTTGCTTTGTTGATTTCCGCGGCGCTGGTCCTAACTGGTCTGGCTGTTTCTTACAGTTTAGTCGCCCAAGCGCAAACTAATTTAAATTCTTCAGTCTCAGTTAAAAAGCAGGTGGATGACGGACTCTTCACCATCACGGTTAATGATTCCGATGGTATCCAGGAATTTAATTTTCAACCGGCTACCGGGGCTAGATATGGCGGGGAATTGAAATGCCCGAAGACTTTCTCAAACAACAACGTACTATTCATTGAATCAGAGGCCTTCACTCCGGCGATGAAGGTGACGATCACCGATTGTAAAAAAAATGTCGCTGAATTTGAAATCGGTCCATTAACAAATGGATCCGGCAAAGGAGTTTTGATTAACCAACCTAAGGTTGAACCAGTTCCGGCCCCGACTCCTACGCCCGCGCCAAAACCGGAACAAAAAGAAGAATCAGCCGCGCTTTCTAAAGACGACGTCAAATACCCGATTAAAGAATTGGGGAATTGCGGCAGTGAGATGGCTTGCCGAACATATTGCGACAAACCCGATAACTACTCAGAATGTTTTTCTTTTGCCAAAAAATTCGGGCTTTTAGACGAGAAGCTGACTAATAAATCAGAGGCGGAATTAGAGGATTTCGCGAAAACTTTAAAAACCGGCGGTCCCGGTGGCTGTAAAGATCAAAAGTCCTGCGAAGCTTATTGCAACGATACTTCTCGCTTAAACGAATGTTTGGCTTTTGGCGAAAAGCACGGTTTGATGGATCAGAAAGATCTAGAGGAGGGCAGGAAAATACAAGCTATTTTAGCGCAGGGCGGAACGTTGCCCGGTGGTTGCAAAAATAAAAATGAGTGTGAGGCCTATTGCTCCGGCGGGGATCACATTGAAGAATGCTTGGCCTTCGCGGAGAAAGCCGGATTTATGCCACCGGAAGAATTAAAACAAGCAAGAAAGGCGATGGAATTTATGGCCCGCGGAGAAACTCCCGGCAACTGCAAATCCAAAACGCAATGTGAGGCCTACTGTGAAGATGAAAGTCATTTTGAGGCCTGCATCGCTTTTGCCGAAAAAGCCGGATTTATGTCTCAAGATGAACTCAAGATGGCGAAAAAATCCGGTGGCAAGGGCCCTGGAGGATGCCGCGGTAAATCACAATGTGAAACTTTTTGCCAAGACGAACGCAATATTGAACAATGTTTGGCTTTCGCAGAGGAACATGGATTGATGAAGAAGGAGGATGTTGAGAGAGCCAGAAAGACCGGGGGTAAGGGGCCCGGAGGATGTCGAGGAAAAGCTTGCGAGACTTACTGTGACACTCCCGATCATCAGGAAGTTTGCGTAGAATTTGCCAAAGAACATGGCTTGCTTTCCGAAGAAGATTTGAAACGTCTGGAAGAGGGGCAACAAAGTTTTCAAAATGCTCTGAATCAAGCCCCGCCGGAAGTCAAAGAATGTTTGGCAAAAATGGGAATTAACGAGAGCACCCCGCCAAGACGAGGTATAGAAAAAGAAATGCGGGAATGTTTCCAATCCTTCCAAGGCGCGGGCGGACCGGGAGGGGGTGGGCCCGGCGGACAACACAATGAGGAATTCTCTCGTCAGCATAATGAAGAAACTTCCAGCCAATATCATCAACAGGGTGGCTTTCCCGGTGGACGCAATGAAGGAAATGAACAATACAGCGGCGCCACCTATCCGGCTGATGAAAAATTAGGACAGTGCGATCCTGGTTTTGCGGTGGTTTTAAATCCAAAAACCAACCGGCAGTATTGCGCCATCCAGTCTTGTAAAGAGGGGGCATACCTTACTCAAGACAGCTCAGGATACAGCGTCTGTTGGATGCAGTCGCCTTCTTCCACTCACGACTCTAAAATTTCTGCCGAGCAGTATTCAGGTGGAAGACCGGCTACGCATGATTCTAAGATTTCCTCGGAACAATATTTAGGCGGGGACAAAAGGACTATGTGCCCGGCGATGCCCACGATAGACTCCTGCCCAGACGGCCAAGAGAAGTTTGCCGCTTACAGCTCTCCGGATTGCGGCACTTACTATGCCTGCCGTCCGAAACAACAAGAGTATCAATATGATGGTTTAGATAGGAAGGTTTCTCCACAACCACAACCGCAGCCATACCAAACTCCGTCTCCAGAGCAGTATCAACAGGAATACCAGAAGCAGTATGAGCAACAATACCAGCAGGAGTATCAAAAACAGTATGAGCAGTCATATCCGCAAACCGAACCGATTCACGAAGAACCAAAACCAGCCAGCGTCAATTTGGAAAGTTCTTTAATGGCGCAGGTATTGGGTCTGGTGGTCAATCTTTTGAAGTTGTAAGTTTTTGAGTTAGAATATAATTTATATGAACCAGCTTTTGGTCTTGGTTTTCCAGTTAGTGGTTTTAATTTTTTCGGTCATGGCGCATGAGGTGGCGCACGGATTTGCCGCGTACCGCTTAGGAGACCCAACCGCGAAAAATCTTGGACGACTAACGTTGAATCCAATAAAACATTTGGATCCTTTCGGATCTATCGTTTTACCGATCATGTTGTACGTGATTTCCGGAGGAACTTTCGTCATGGGCTGGGCGAAACCGGTTCCCTACAATCCGATGCATTTAAAGAATCCGAAGCTGGGGGCGGGGATTATCGGAGCGGTTGGTCCCATTAGTAATTTATTAATCGCGGTAGTTTTTGGCCTGATTCTGCAGGCGCTTTATCCGTTTATCACAATTCCGGTCATCACCAGCTTAATCCTGCTTCTCAATTTCGTCGTCTATATAAATGTATTGCTGGCGGTATTTAATTTGGTGCCTTTGCCGCCGCTGGACGGCTCCAGCATTCTTTTCGCTTTTTTGCCGGCTAAATTTTATAAAGTCCAGGAATTCCTGACCCGCTACGGTTTCTGGCTTCTTATCTTATTCATCTTTTTCGGATTCCAACTAATCCTTCCTATTATAGGTAGTATCTACCACCTCTTAACCGGTCCGGCGGGGCTCTTCTAGGGTCATAAAGTTAAAACCGGGGGCTTGCATTTTTATTGATTATGTGCTAGAATGACCCCGTACTTCAAACATTGAAAAACCCCAGATAGGAGGCGATATGAGCGCGAAAATCAGTCCCGATACTCAGCTGGCGTTCGGACTTGCGTACATGGACGCATCTGCTGAAAGCCGGAAGGCCCAGTATGAAGCAGACATGAAGTCCATGCGATACGACTTCCTGATCGCCGCACTCGTAGTCGTCATCACCCTTTTCGGAAGCGTCCTCATGGGCGTTGCCGAACAAAAGAGGGCGCAAAGTCGTTCTCATGAAGCACAGCCCCGGTAACGGGGCTCTTTTTATTGACTTTTTTGTTGTGGTGTGCTAAATTAGTGGCGGATTTTTGACACTACAAAAACCTTTTAAGAAGGAGGCGTGCCGTGGGTGATGAACAAACGATTCAGCCGGATGAGGCGCTGACAGTCGCGAACGCTAAGATTGCACAGCTGGATAAAGACCTAGGAATGGAAAAGAAGGAAAACAGATACCATCTTAATTGGAGTGTCGGACTCCTGATCACGGCAGTAATTACCATGATCGCCGCCGGAACTGCTTTTGATAATTTCTTAATTAAGAAAAATGAGTTGAAAACAGCTCAAGAAAGACTAACTTGGGAAACAGAAAGATCCGAACGCCTAGAAGAATTCGGAAAGAACGCGGTAAAAAAAGCCCAAGAATATTATCTGAAGGCCGGTGGGGATGTAAAATGCACAATCTGGGATGCAGAGAAGCAGGCCTTCGTTGAACCAGAAAAGATGCCCATAAAGCCGGGGGGTCGGAGAATGTACGTGACGGAAACGTACCGCGTTCCGAGCGAAAATAGTAAACCCACGTCTGAGGTTCAGGGAGTTCGTTGTCTGTCTGGCGCGGATGCGATGAAATATCTTTTCGGCGATCACTGCTTTGAAACCGCGCTAAGCGATTCCTCCAAAATTCAACCGTTGCTAGAAGAAATTAAGCGCTACGAACTAATGATTATTCCGCTGGAAAAAGCGGATATGCAGATGTACTTTTTGTTTAGAGACGGAAAGGTGGAATATTCCGGATCGGGCGCGAAGTCAGAATTGAATGAACGGGTAAGCAGAAATTTCCTATTTTTGCTGGAAAATGGCGGAGCTAAAGCCCTGGAAAGGAAACAGCCGGAAGCAATTGAAGTGCCGCCCGCTCCCAAGCAGGCCGAAGGCGAAGAATACAACTTTACACCTCAAATTGAGATGACGATCTTCAATTCAATGAGCCAGGATGACGCTCAAAAGATGCTCAAAGTATTGAACGAGCAGAAGCGACAATACCAGGCCGAGCTAAACAAGCTCTACCGCGAAAAGCTTGATCTGGAGAAGAGGCTTAAGTAGACCAGAGGGGACCCAAAAGGTCCTCTTTTTTTGCCCAAAACTGGATTTGACTTCATTTAAGCCTTTTTGCTATCATTGCTTCTATTAGTTTTGCATGCCAACAATCAGACAATTAGTTAGACACGGTAGGAAGAAAACCTCCTACAAATCCAAGGCGCCTGCCATGCAGCGTTATTTTAACTATCTGAAGAATAAACCTTTGGCCGTGGCTTCTCCTTTTAAACGCGGCGTCTGCACTAAAGTCTTCACCACCACTCCGAAGAAACCGAACTCTGCTTTGCGTAAAGTTGCCCGCGTTCGTCTTACTAATGGAATGGAAATCACCGCTTATATTCCCGGAGAGGGACACAATTTGCAGGAACACTCTATCGTAGTCGTCCGTGGCGGCCGCGTTAAAGACTTACCGGGTGTGAAATATCACATCGTGCGTGGAGTTTTGGATACTGCCGGTGTTGATGCCCGCCATCAGCAACGTTCCAAGTACGGAGCGAAGAAGAAAAAGAAGGAGTAATCGCGAATAACGCGAATTACAGAGGTAATATTGCAAATAAAAAAACAAAGTACCATGCGAAGAAAAGTAAATTATAAAAGAGATAAGAAGCCGGACCTGAAATACAACAGTGTCGCTGTTAGTCGTTTTATTAATTACATAATGGAAGATGGCAAGAAAGCCACCGCGGAAAAGATTGTTTACGACGCTTTTGATAAAATCCACAAAGAAACTAAAGAAGAGCCGCTAAAAGTTTTTGAAAAAGCTTTAGAGAACGCCACTCCGGCGGTTGAGGTGGCTTCCAAGCGTGTCGGCG
>CAZJFE010000021.1:0-11952 GCA_964545345.1 uncultured Candidatus Saccharibacteria bacterium
GCGGAGAGAATATCATAAATATTCAAAAATAAAAACCCCGACTGATTAGGTCGGGCGAGCCGTTCTACTATATAAATAATCAGATTGGGAAGTAGCCAGATTAGGAAGGTAAGGATTATGATGGCCCATAGTGTAAGGCCGACTTTTCGGGAAAATTCGCAGAATTCAGTCATCCCGTTTTCATTTCCCGCGGCTTTTGGGCGACGGAAATAGTCTAGTACAAGAGCGATCGGCATCCCGCAAAACATTGCTACAACGCTAAAGAAATTTAGGAGTGGGTTGGCCAGCTTCTTCATTGCTGCCTCCTTGTCTGTGTTCTCTAGAGAGAATATCATAAAGATATAAAACTACAATGCTCGCGGAAAAGATTAGTTTAGAAAACGCTAAGAAAGATAAGCTTTTTTATTTCGTGGCGAACGTGGTTGTTTACAGGGTGAGCGATGGGAAATGCCTGATTTTAAAGCGGAGCGCGCGGGAAAAAGTTCATCCCGGGAAATACGCGGTGCCTGGCGGGAAGCTGGAATGGGAGCAGCTAGATATTACCAAACCCACTAGGATTAATGGTGATGTGTTTGATTTTCAGGGGGCGGTTGAGAAGTTGCTAGCGAGAGAAGCGCTGGAAGAAGCCGGCATAGAGATTGAACCGGAGTTGAAATATATCAACAGCGTGGCGTTTGTCAGGCCGGATGAAACCCCGGTTATTATGGTGAAGTTCGCCGCTAAGTATAAAGGCGGCGAGGTGGTCCTAGAGAAAGATTCCTTTGATGATCACGCTTGGGTGGACGCGGAAGAAGCGAAAAAGTACGATTGCATCTCCGGAATTCCCGATGAGGTGGCGACGACGATTAATTTATTTAAATGAAAGAACTGGAAAAAAGAATTAAGCAGCATTTAGAAGAGCGCGGCTGGGATAACCTGCGGCCTTCGGATGTCGCGAAATCAATAATGATAGAAGGGGCGGAACTGCTGGAGCATTTTCAGTGGGAGAACCGGGATTTATCGGAGGTTAGGGCGGATTTGGCGAAAATTGACGGCGTTAAGAAAGAACTGGCCGACGTGATGATCTACGCGCTGGAGATGTCGGTGTTGCTTGGGTTGGACACGAAAGAAATCATTAACGCAAAGCTGGATTACGTGGCGAAAAAGTATCCCGCCGAATTAATGCGCAAAAATTCCCAGAAAGGATCGGGCTCAGGTTCAGACTCAGAATATTGGCGGATTAAGAAAGAATATCGGAGCAAAGGTGTAAAATAAATAATATGTCCAAAGAAAAATTTGAACAAAAAGAGGCAGTAAGCGAAAAACAGAATCGTTGGAATGAGCTCGAGGCTGAAGTAGACCAGATAGGAGATAAATTAGGAATGGGTGTAGACCGAAGAATTAAGCCTGTGGTTAGAGGTTTAATGGCTAATGGTTTTCAAACTACGATGTCGTGTGAGGGTCATGTGAATCGCGATGATCACGGATATCCGTGGCCGTGGGTTACTATAGAGTCGCCGTTGTCCGCTGAGGTAAAAAAGAATCGGCGCTTCGATTTTTTAGATAATACCGCCTCTCTCAAAGATGGGTGGAATAATATGTCGGAAAAAGATCGGAAAGAGTGGCAGAAGTTTAAAGATGTCATTAACGAAGCCGATGGTAAAGAGGATAAGCGGCTAAAGAAAATTCTGGACGAGTTTTATAAAGATGAGAAAGGGAATCGACCAGAGAGGATCGGGGTTGACAGTGGCCACGTCTGGCCCAAAGAAATGTTGGAACTGTGGAGCCGAATCAAAGGAAAAATTATAGATGTGCATAAAACTTGGCCCAAGGAAGAAAAAAAGAAAAAATTAGAGTTGTATCAGCAGGAATTCAAACGCTTCGCCGAATTTTTGAAAGAGAGATTTTTCCGGGAGAAATAAAAATCCCCGGCTTGTCGCCGGGGCCAGACAGCGGGCGGCCGTGGCCATCCCGTGTCTTTTGCTGGAACCACGTTAACAATCCGAAGTATTATCGTCAAGCGTTTTGTTATAATTTTATTAATGAACGAACCTGGACTTTGGTACTACACTCTAAGCGCTATTCCGCAGACCTTGGCGGCGATGATTGCCCTGGTCGCGACTTTCGTGGTCTACAAACTAAGCCGCGTTAGCGACCGCATAGAAAAAGAGCGAGGATTGGTAAAATCCTTTTTGCTTCATCTGCATCCTGAAAAAGAAATCCATCACATTGAAGGAATGCGCGGCGAAGAATTGCTGGAAGCCCTACAGGAGGGGATCGCCAAATTAGATCCTGAAGAAAAGGATCTGGGCTTCAGCTCTTTTAAAAAGCTAGAGGCGTTGTTGAAAGATATTATTGAGGCGTGGCATTTGCGGACTGGGGCTTCCGGTCAGAGAATTTATGATTTTCTGCGTCAAAAGGAGAATATTTTTCGTAATTTGGTTCACACCCGGAAGCTGGCTATTAAGTTATTGGTGGCCTGTCTGTTCCTGACTGCTGTCCCAACTTGTGTTTCTTTATTGGCTTTGCCGAATATAGAATATTTTACCGCTAATCTTTTGCCGATCGCTTTCGCTCTCGCCGGGTTTGCATCCATCAGCATTTTGGTTACCGCCTATAGCGTTTGGAAAATAGCGAAGTTATAAAATGAAAACCGCCGTGTGCAGCGGCGGTTTTTTGTTATTAGTCTGAACTTCCCCGGCAGCTCTTTTTTTGTTCAACAAGCTTATCAAAAATTTTATTTGCGATAATTGAAGATCCAACCCCGACAGTTTCCCAATTAAACATGTTGTAGTTTTCTGTTTCTTCCAAGCATTCATGCGCCATATTTAATGCTTTAACCATCAAATCCTTGATCTCCTGATCTTCCACGGCAGGCCTCCTTGGGGGATGTTATCGAAAGTTGCTGGAGTTATTATATCGTACAATACGTAATCTGTCAAATAAAAAACCGCTGGTTAGGCGGGTGGGGCGTTTGGGTGGCACTTAATCCGGTGCTCTTTTTTTTATAGCGCTTGATTCTCTTTCTGCAAATAGCGCAGTAATCACATTGGCATTCCTGGACATGCGCGCCAATCCATCCCGGTTCATGGCACGGACAGATGCACTCATGCGAGCATTTCTTTGGGTCATCAGCGGGATCGTCGGTCATCACCATCTCCTTTCAGGGCTGCAGTAAGAATATCAATTCGTTGGATTTTGTATAGGTCCGTAAAGGCGATTGTCGCCTACCTTAAGAACAGGGTGAGGGCGTATTGCTTCAAGGAACATCTCGGAGGCGGTTGGGCTTGGTTCGTTCGTTATATCCGAACGAACAACCGCCGAGAGCGCAGAAAATCCGGCCGCTGGAGCCGGATTATTCTGTTTCCGAGAATCAATGCGACTGAGTTATTTTGCAATCGCGCTAGCGGATCCCTTCAGAGTTCTGGTTATTTTATTTTGCGGGCTTGGGTCGGAGTTGGAGATTGTTATTTCTATTTCAATAGTGTGCACCGGCGCCAGACCGAGATCGATTGAAGGATTCTCCAAGGTGTATTTAGTGAACTTCAAAGCGTCCACTTTTATTTTGCTGGTGGTAATCGGAACGCCGTCCACTCGGATTTCGTTTCCGGAAAGACTAATTACCTTAGAAGAGCCGGCGATAGAGAGAGTTAAGGAAGATGGCGGGTCGCCGACAACCGGCGCCACGGCCGGGTTGGATTCGCGGATCATTCCCTGAATTCTATTCATCGCGAAAGCGAGTTGATTGGATACTTCCACTAAGCCGCTTTGTTGACCCTGAACGCGCAACATCACCACTAGAATTCCGGTAAACATACCGGAAACCATCGCGAAGATCGCTACATATAGTAGAAGCTCTATTAGGGTAAAACCGCCATTCTTCTTCATTGGAATCATTATATCAATTTAAACAGCCGTCGGATCGGAAAACATAATCGCCGCGGTCTTGGCGAGAATCTTCGCGTCTAAGGCCAATGATTTGTTTTTCACGTAATGAGAGTCCAGCTCCAATTCTTTTAAAAACGGCAGACCGGAAGCGCCGCTGATTTGGGAGAGCCCTGTTAGGCCGGCTTTGGCCATTATCAGATGTTTGTATTCACCCGGGTAGTGGATCACTTCGCCCGGTTCATGCGGGCGTGGGCCGACCAGCGCCATGTCTCCTTTCAGCACGTTAATCAGCTGGGGCAACTCATCAATTCGGAATTTTCGGAGTAACCGGCCAACTTTGGTGACACGCGGATCCTTAGCCATTTTGAAAAATGGTCCGTCCGTCCGCTCGTTGAGCACTTTTAATACCGGCTTCATCTCATGCGCTCCATCATACATAGAACGAAATTTAAAAACTCGTATCTTTTTTCCTTTGCTGACCCGGTCCAGGCGGATAACTGCCGGTCCTTGTGATTCCACCTGGATTGCCCAGGAGATCAACGGATAGAACGGCGCAGTTATCAACAGGCCTAACGATGACCCCAATATATCTAACAACCGATTCATATTATAATTTTAGCATTACTCGTTATGAAAGTTGCGTTGGTACACGACTACCTCAATCAATACGGCGGCGCCGAGCGTGTCTTGGAATGTCTGATGGAAATGTTCCCGGACGCTCCAGTTTTTACCCTGATGCACGACCGAGAGAAGACCGATAGCCGGTTTGCCGGAAGAGTGGAGCGAACCAGTTTTCTAGATTTTCCGTTTGCCCGCCGGCACCACCGGCTTTTTATTCCTTTGATGCCACTAGCGGCTAAAACCATTAATTTAGGCAGTGAGTTTGATCTGATAATCTCCGACACGGCCGGATTCGCGAAGGGAATCCGCTACGACCATCGCAATACCCAACACATTTCCTATATCCACACTCCGCTTCGCTATGCTTGGGAGCAGGAAGAATATCTCGGAGGAATAATGACGAATTTCCAATTACTAATGACCAGACCGGTTTTGAATTTTTTACGGGGCTGGGACTATCGGGCCGGCAAGCGTCCCAACGTTTTAATAGCCAATTCCAAATTTATCGCCAAGAAAGTCAAAGATTATTATGGGCGTCCGGCGAGAGTGATCTATCCTCCGGTGGACACCTCGGTGTTTTATCACGACGAGGACACTCGGAAGCGGAAAGGAGCCGGCTACTATTTAGCGGTTGGGCGATTACTACATTACAAGAAATTTGATTTGGTGATAGACGCTTTCCACAAGCTGGGATTTCCTTTGAAAATTGTCGGATCGGGAGCGGAGGCGGAAAAGTTGAAAGCGCAATGCAAAAAATTGAATGCTGAAAATATTGAGCTGTTGCCGTTCGTGGAAGATGAAAAAGAATTGCGGAAACTTTATAACGGGGCGAAAGCGTTGATTTTTCCGCAGGTGGAAGATTTCGGTTTGGTGGCGGCCGAGGCGCAGGCCTGTGGTTTGCCGGTGATTGCTTTTGCCGAAGGCGGAGCGACGGAAATTGTGGAACACGGCAAGACGGGAATTTTATTTCCTCAGCAGAGCGTAGAGAGTTTGGTTGGGGCGGTAGAACTTTTTGAGAAGAAAAGATTTCAGCGAAAGGCGATCGCCGCCAGCGCGCAAAGATTTTCTAAGAAGCAATTTCAAAAGGAAATCGTGAAATTGATTTAGGCGGGCAAGCGTGCTAAATTCTGGGCGGAACCTTGAAGGAGGATACCGCAGTGACTAGCCAAGAGCTGGGCGCGAGTTGGTACGAGCTTTTTTCCAGACACGCCGAGGATCTTTATCCCGGCCGTTATACTCCGGAGCTTTGCAAGGAGCTGGCGGAGCAGGCATTGGAAATCAAGGCGTTGGCCAAAGCCAAGAATTCGCTGATTGTCGCTCACAACTATCTTTATCCGGAATTCCACGAGTTGGCCGACCTGGTTGGTGATTCACTTGGGTTAAGTTTAAAAGTTAAAGAGCAGAAGCCGGAGCGGGTGGATTTTGAAAGCGTTTTCTTCATGGGAGCGACGGCGAAGATTATTGCCGGAGACGCTTCGCGAGTATTCGTGTCGGATAAACCGGAAGTGCTTGGTTGTTCGCTGGTGTTTGGCACCAATCATGCCTGGCTGGAGGAATGGAAGCGAAAAAATCCTGATGGCATTTTGGTGACATACATCAATAGCGACGCTTACACCAAGTCCATCAGCGATTACATTTCCACTTCCCGCAATACCGATAAGATCATCATGCACGCGGTGAAATCTAATCCCGGCAAGAAGATTCTGGTTTTGCCGGATAAATTTCTGGGTTACGTGATGAAGCAGCGGGCGTTGGCAACTTTGCGCGCGGAGGGCGTGGCGGTAAATCCTGATGACATTGAGGTTTACGATCTTCAGCATAACGGCAACTGGTCTTGTTGCTACGTGCATGAAGAGATCGGACCGGACGCCGCCGACATTGCCCTGATGCAAAACCCGGACGCCGAGATGATGATTCATCCGGAATGCGGCTGTGCTTCCTCGTGCCTGATGAAAGTTCATTCGGGAGAGATTCCGCACGGCAAGGCCTACTTCCTTTCCACCGAGCAGATGGTGGAACACGCGCGCCGTTCTTCGGCCTCCAAGCTGATCGTGGCGACGGAGAAGGGGATGATTTATCGCTTGCGGAAAGAGATGCCGGATAAAAAGTTTGAACCCATCTCCGAAAACGCCGAATGTCGCTTCATGAAAGCCAACACTCTTCCGAAACTCCTGCGTTCTTTGAAGGAGGATCGGATAGAAGTGGTGCTTTGCGATGACTGCTGTGATCCGCGCCATCCCTATCAGGATGAGAGGGTGGTTCATATTCAGCGGTCGGTAGCAAAGAAGGCAGAAGCGGGAATTGATCGGATGTTGAGTATTGTTTAGCTTAAAAGCCCCCTTAAATGGGGGCTTGACTTTTGAGGGGCATTTGTGCTATAATTGGACGGCAGTTAGAACATCGACAATTTCGCTTTTAAACCCTTTTAGAGGCAAAAAGCCATGAACACAACGGTGAAGGTCATTTCGGGTGAGGGTTTTGCCCCCGCCGAGATCCAGTTCGGGATGAAGTGGGCCAGGGAAAACGGTCTCAAGCCGGCCCCCGGCTGTTACGAGTGGAACGATCTCCGGCAGTTTGAAAGTTTGCCGCCGGCGATGCGGATTCACTCCACGCACTGCGATCACTGTCGTAACATGATCGCAATGATGCGGCGCATGCGGACGGCTCACAGGCAGGAGACGACGGTGATGATTCGCAAGAAGACGTCGCTGTGGGGCTGGTTCCTGAAGAATCTTTTCGGTTCCTCCAGATAACACACAGGGAGAAAGACATGAATCCGAGTCAGATGAAAACCCAGGTTCCTACAACGGGCTGGTCTCCGGACGATTCTCTGAAGCGGACCAGCAACAAGCTGGCGGCGTTTCAGGTGGGCGACAAGCCCATCGGCCCCGCCCGGTCGGAAGCTTCCCGTCGGATGCACAAACATGTAACCGACGATGAGATTCTCCGGTTCTCGGGGCTGAGCGTGGAGCGCAACTTCGAAGTTTCCCATTGCACCCTCTGTACGAACCGGATGGCGGCGATTTGGAGCCAAGAAGTGATTCCGGGGTCTGACGAGAAGCATCGGATCACGGCCTGCGCGATCCCGGCGGTTCGGGTGGAAGATCTCCACCTGACTGAAGGGGATCGAGGCACCCTTCGTATGTGGCCCGAAGTGACATCAATCATGAAGAGCCACGTCACGGGTTGCCAGATCTGTCAGGCGAAGGTTGAGAAGCTGTTGGCTGACCGCAAGGATACGGCCCGCAGTTTTAAGGAGGCGATCACTCAGTTCTTTTTCGGAAAGCCCCAGTAATTCGGGGCTTTTTTATTGGCTCTTGCAAATTGAGGCGGGTTTTTGTATACTTCCAACTATCGTATGTCCGAGCTAGATACCAATAATACTTCGGTTGTTGAGGAGAATTCCGCTTCTCAAACTCCCGCGATTGATCCGGCGCTTTTAGATGAAATGGTGAAGGCCGGAATTTTGTATGGCCGAAAAAAGTCTAAGACTCATCCTCGCATGAAGCCGTTTGTTTTTGCCACCCGAAACGGCATTGAGATTTTGGAAGTTGCCAAAACCGTGGTTGCTTTGGAGAAAGCCGGAGATTTTTTAATGGATTTGGCTAAAAAGGACGGAATGATTTTGGTGGTTGGGACTAAGCCGGTATCCCAAAGTTTAATGGAAGATTTTGCCCAGAAGTTCTCTTTCCCGTATGTTACCAAGCGTTGGCTGGGCGGCACGTTGACCAACTTCAAAACTATTTCCAAACGGTTGCAGTATTACATGACTTTGAAAGCGGATCGGGCCACTGGAAAGTTGGAAAAATACACTAAGAAAGAGCGGGTGGAGTTTGATAAGATCATTGAACGAATGAACGGTTTTTTCTTCGGTTTGGAAAGATTATCCCGAATTCCGGACGCCATGTTGGTGGTTAATGCTAATGATCACATCACGGCGATTCGTGAAGCTCACAGAATGAAAGTTCCGGTGGTGGCAGTTTTAAGCACTGACACCGATCCGGAGATCGTTGAACACGCGATTCCCGCCAACGACAATTCCCGAGCCAGTGTTACTTGGATTTTGGCCAAATTAGCGGAGAAGATTGAAGAGGGACGCAAGAACCGAGTGGTGACAGCTCCAGCGCCAGTAGTAGCGCCGAAATAGTCTTAGTTGATTTCTTTTGCTATAATTTCTTTTAAGTCGTTCGCGTAATTTATAATTCTTTATTCACAACTAATATGGCTTCAGCAGGAGACGTCCAAAAATTAAGAGAGAGTACGGGGGCGGGCATAATGGATTGCAAAAAAGCGTTAGATGACGCTGGTGGAGATTTTGATAAGGCGGTGGTTTTGCTTAACGAACGCGGCGTGGCGAAAGCGATGAAGAAGGCGGATCGGGCGACCGGCGCCGGTTTATTGGAGAGCTACATTCATAACGGCCGAGTTGGCGTCTTGATGGACATTCGCTGTGAAACCGATTTCGTGGTTCGCTCCGAGCCATTTCGTGAATTGGCGCACAATTTAGTGATGCACATCGCCGCGATGAATCCCGACAGCGTGGAGGCGTTGCTCCAGCAGCCCTATGTTAAAGATCCGGCTCTGACTATTGATAATTTGGTCAAAGGAGCAATTGCTAAAATTGGTGAGAACATTCAGGTGGCCAAGTTTTGCCGGTACGAGCTATAATTAGCTTAATGCTCAATTTTATTTTGCAAGTCATTGTTTTCTCCAGTCTTGGGTTAGTGATTTATCTGATTGCCAGAGCAGTGCCGAGAATGCCGGAAAATATTGAGCCACCTAGAAGAGCGAATTTTTTTGATCGGATGATGTCCAAAATCCCGATGTCTAAGATTGATGATCGTTTGAATTCTTTTCTGGCAAAATTCTTGCGTCGCTTGCGCGTGGTGACTATGAAAATGGATAATTTTATCAACGATCGCCTGGGTAAGATTTCCAAAAAAGTTCCTCCACCGGAAAATGGCGGGACTGGCGATAATCAGAATAAATCGGTATTATAGGTTTTATCGGGCAGGTGGCGGAGTGGTCAATCGCACGTGGCTGTAAACCACGCGGCTTTATGCCTTCGGGGGTTCGAATCCCTCCCTGCCCACATTTTTGAAAGTCACCGTGCCACCTTAGCTCAGCGGCAGAGCAACTCTTTTGTAAAGAGAAGGTCCTCGGTTCAAATCCGAGAGGTGGCTCAATTTACTAATTTGTGGTTCCGTGCTACCCTAAGCGCAGGATTTTGATAACCAGATAAGGAGATCCGTTGTGATCAGTTCCAATCGTCGTTCGCGGTTCGCTTTTCTGCTGTTGATTGCGAGTTTTTTGGCTTTCGCGCCTTTTGGATGCACGAATCCCGAACCGAGGATTACCGATCCGCCGCCGATCGCGGATGATGATCCGGATCCGCAGGACACGACTCAGGAAGTTCAGCTGCTCGCGCACATTACTTATGAGTTGGATGATCTGTACTATGATCCGCTTTCTCTGGATCACGAGAAGCTTTACAACGCGGCCTTGGCGGGAGTTCAGGCAGAGTTTAAGAAACATGGCGTTGATTGGAAATATGAAAAGATTGAGGGAGTTGCTACTCGTTACGGAGCTAACCAGCGATTTTTAAGAGAGTATTCTAAGGCCAAGGCCTTGAAGGCGACCCTGACCGGTATTGGCGAACGCGATCTGATTTTCTCAGCGGCTGACCATATGCTGGATTCCTTGAAGCGATCGCATACTTACTTCATCTATCCGAAGTGGCATGCGCTTCGCGCGAGTAATTTGGATTTGAATAAGTTTGTCGGGATCGGTGTGGTGATTGAGACCTTGGACGACAGCATGGTTTTTCTGTCTCGGGTTTGTAAGAGGAGTCCGGCTGATCGCGCCGGTCTGCGAGAGAATGATCAGCTGCTGGCTATTGATGATGTTCCGGTGACCACGGATTTGAATCAGCTGTCCGGACGAATTCGCGGTGAATTGGGAACGAAGGTGAAGGTTACGGTTCAGCGCGGTCCGGAGAAGAAAAATTTCCTGGTGGACCGGAATTATGTTTCTCCGGAATACGGGAATGGCTGGATTGAAAGAGACGGCGCTTTTCAGTGGGGCGTTCTGGAACTGGCCGGATTTAATGAAACATCCATGTCATCGGTTGATAGCGCCGCTCGCGAACTCGGTTTGTTCCGGGGCGAGATGGATGGTCTGATCATTGATTTGCGTGGTAACCCAGGCGGCCTACTGGATTTAGCTAGGGATTTAATGGAATGGTTTTTGCCGATTCGTACCGAGATTTTTTATACCGAAAGTAAAAAGGAAGGTAGAATTGATTACACTACCTGTGAACTGCCTAAGTTCAACGGCCCGATCATCATTTTGATTGACGGCAGCAGTGGTTCCTGCTCGGAGATTTTTTCCGGAGTGATGCAGGAAACCGGGCGAGCGGTGCTGGTCGGGAAGAAGAGCGCCGGAGCGATTGAAGTCGGTAACAAGGTTGATCGGATCGGATTTGATTCTGAAGCGCTCATTACCGTAGAGCAGATTTATACGGCTGGCGGAAAAAACTTTGAAGGTGTCGGTGTCACTCCGGATCATCTGGTGGAGCGCACCAAAGAGGACGTTCTCGCCGGCCGCGACCCATATCTGGATAAAGCGAAGGAGCTTCTTCGCGAGCGTTGTGGAAGATAAAAAAAAGCCCCCGGTGATTCGGGGGCTTTTCATTGAGCCGATGGTCGGGATTGAACCGACGACCTACTCCTTACCATGGAGTTGCTCTACCGCTGAGCTACATCGGCGAATAATGGTAATTATAGCCATTTATCGCTTTCTTGCAATCTTTTCCGCCTTCGGCTATAATTGGTAAATCTTATGGCAACGTCTAAGTTTTCCCAGAATTTAATCAAGCTTAAGTGTGGCACCTGCGCTCGGGTCAATTATTATACCCGCAAGAACAAAAAGCTGGTTGAGCGGAAAATTGAGTTATCTAAATACTGCAAATGGTGCCGGAAACACACTAAGCATAAGGAAGCGAAGAAGTAACAGAAAAATGCCCCGACTAAAAATCGGGGCATTTTAATTACTAACTGCTAATTCCCAATTTCTAAATATTGTGTTATTTTAAGTTCGGTTCGTTTAAAGGATAAGGCCTAATGCCATGTGATATCGGTTATCGGAGTTGGGCGACCATTACGATCCCCAAACCGACGTATCAGAAGTTCAAAAAGAAGGTTGCGCCACCGAAAGTGGATGCTGATCTTTTGAATAAGATTGGTGAAGACGATCCGGAGTTTCTGGATTGGCTTAATGGCTTAGAGGTTCAGCCGCTTCTCAAAGAAGCGCTGAAGCGGGCTAAAAAGCAGATTCCCGGTTCCGGTTCGCTGAGGTGTTCAATTTTGGCGGATGGTTCGCTGGTGTTGTCCGGAAAGTACGCGGATAGTCGCAAGCGCGCCAATCTGGAAAATTTGTCAGAGGAAATCAGCCGGCGTTATCAGA
>CAZJFE010000022.1:0-11259 GCA_964545345.1 uncultured Candidatus Saccharibacteria bacterium
TTTCAAAATCAGAAATCACGCCATTCACCAACGGGCGGACCACTGTGATGTGGGCCGGCGTGCGGCCGATCATTTTCCGGGCCTCCTCGCCGATGGCCAACACTTGATTAGTTTTCGCGTTAATCGCCGTGATGGACGGCTCGTTAATCACGATTCCCCGCCCGGCGAGATAGACCAGCGAGTTCGCCGTGCCTAAATCTATGCCAACATTTTTAGAAAAAATCGCCAGTGGGTTTTTCATAACCAAAATAAAGTATCTACATTTTAATTCACCAGAAAAAATTTGTCCACGGCAATAAAAAAACCGAGCAAAGAATGTTGCTCGGTTGTGGCAGGTACTAATCGCCTGATTTAGTTTTGATGGATTCCTGAGCTCCCTTCAGAAACTTTAAACAAAGATTAGCGGAGTGAACCATCGACCGAAAATGGCTGTTTAGCGAGTCCCTGGGGAACTCAGGAGTATCCGTCATCACCGGCGCTCGCCAGATCAAAAAATCTCCGTCCTCAGCTACATGTTCTTCGCCCCAGTAAACGTCGGTTTCTAAAAGTATCAGAAGCGGCTCTACTCGCACCTTTAGAAATCCGAGAAACCAACAGCACTTGATCTCATCTCTATGTTCGCGCTTACCAACATAAACCCGGATCGCCCCATCCTTCTCCCCAAGAAATTTAGGATACTCTTGATACAACTCCAAATCCTTCCAGTTGGAACTAAGCATCTTGATCATGCGCTGCTCCTTTTTTCTCTGTATGCGACTGGAAAATTATCTGCTAAAAAGAGTAGCAAAAATAACTTATTTTGTCAATCTAGCTTGATAACCCGCCAGTTTCTAGTACCTAGTTTCCAGTGCTAACTTCAACAACTCCTTAATACCAACTAACTTTGCCTTATCGGAATCACGACGTTTAAGTTCAATCTTATCTCCGGTTTTGGGGCTAACCACAGCACGCCAGGTAATGCCCAATAGATCTGCATCGGCAAATTTTGCGCCGGCGGAAGTATCACGATCGTCGTAAAGCACATCCACTCCAGCTTTTACTAATTGCTTATAGATAGCGTCAGCCGGCTTGTTGATGCCGAGCAGATGAATCTTGAAAGGCGAAACTGCTTCCGGCCAAAGAATTCCATTTTCGTCGTTGTAAACTTCCACGATCGTGCCCATCACGCGGGTCGGGCCGATTCCATATGAACCCATCACTACCGGTAGCTTCTCTCCTTTCTCGTTAGTGAACTTCAAATCAAAGGCCTCGGAAAAACGAGTGCCCAGCCGAAAAACATTTCCCACCTCAATCGCTTTTTCTTCTTTTACTTCGGAATTACACTTTGGGCAAAGATTCCCGCCGCGAACCAGAGCGATCTCTTTGTTTTGGCAATAATCACAACTGACGCAATAAACGATCGTGTCCT
The DNA here is from genome assembly GCA_964545345.1 of uncultured Candidatus Saccharibacteria bacterium. Lineage (GTDB taxonomy): Bacteria > Patescibacteriota > Minisyncoccia > UBA6257 > WO2-44-18 > JAUSKF01. The sequence continues at coordinate 1,409 of CAZJFE010000022.1, forward strand.
CCCCCACCGGACTCGGTACCTGAAACTCGTGAGTATAATCTTTGGTAAAAGCGCCTCCCGATGCTTCAGTCAGCTTCGCTTTCAAGCCAACCCGTTTGAAAATTTTATGATAGGCCTTAATTACTTTTTGATAATAATCATTCAAATCTTCCACTGAAGTATGGAAGCTATATAGATCTTTCATAGAAAACTCTCGGCCGCGCAAAATACCGCTCTTCGCCCGCGGCTCGGCGCGAAACTTGGTCTGAATCTGGTAAGCCGCTAGCGGCAAATCTTTATAGGAGTTTATGAAGTGGCTAGCAATGGAAGTGATCACCTCTTCATGTGTCCAACCCAAACCAATATCTTCTCCAAATGGCGATTTGAATTCATAGGCGACATCGGTATGCCACCGCTTGGATTTTTCCCAATATTCTTTGGCGACCAAGGCCTGCATCAGCATTTCCTGCCCGCCGATAGCATTCATCTCCTCGCGGATGATCTGATTAATTTTCTGTAACACCCGCTGGCCGAGGGGCAAATAGGAATAAACCCCGGCCGACATTTTTTGCACGAACCCGCCCCGAGTAAGGAGCTTGGCGTTCGCCGCTTCCTCGTCTTTCGGAGGAATTTTTGAAGTTTTTGTGAAAAGCTCGGATTGCCTCATTAAATAGAAATTTAGCAGAAAATAGGACAATAAAAAAGACCCATGTTTAATGCTTTAAACATGGGTCTGAAATTTACTTGCCGGTGGTCGTCGTAACCACATAGCGGACCTGCATCTCCAACTTTTCCGGATCTTCGCCGTAAATCTTGTAGGTAGTCCAGTCCTCGTTGGCGGTCGGATCCATCCGGCCGCACACCGACCGATCAACGGTCCACTGACGAGTGGTCTTGCCGTCCTTATCCACGATTTGCCCGGCACATTCCTTGCCGATCGGATCATACTGCTTCTTGGTGCTACGCATCGTAAAAGAGGCTAGCTCATCGGACCCCTTGAGAGTGCCGTCGTCGCGGTAGATGTAAGTTTCCTTGCTGTACACCAACTCACCGGAAGCAGCCGTCTTTGTAAGAAGTTTTCCATCCTTGTCTCGCTCAAACTCCACTCGAAAGTTCTCCTTGTCACCAAGGGAACGGGAATACCTCAGAACCCGCCCAGTAGCATCCAACTTCCAAGTTTCCACGATTGGCTTTTCCTTAACAGCATCGGGATCGCCCCGATCTTCTTCGTTTTCTTTAATAACCTCTTTGCAAACCACGGTAACCGCGCCGGAATCATCATAAGTGTATTCCCAAACCAGAGTGGCGCGAGTATGAGTGGGTCCCTTTCCAATAGCCCAAGTCTCTTTCTTGGTGCGCTTGACTACTCTCCCATCCTTATCAAATTCATGGATATAATTCACTTCAACCGTATAATCATCCGATTTGGAAATCTTGCTGCCAATTTCACCATTCACGCCATAGTAACGAGTATGCTCAAAGTTCAAATGCTCTTCCGTATCGCCCGATACGAAATCCTGCACATAGCACTTCGTTTTCACTGTGGCAGTTCCCTTTTTATTATCAAACTCGGAGAGATCCTGGGCTTGCGCCGAAACAACCAAAACAAGGGAAACAATGATAACAGCAACTAAACTACGCATGCCAGCCTCCTCTTTCTCTGTAAAGCTCTATCGCGACACAGCGAATTTTATTCTTAGAGCGAGGCGCCCGGGTTGGAGAATAGAAATCTATCTCCAATCCGGGCAACAAAGCTATCAGATAAAATTCGCGTGTCCCGTGAGCGGGTTGCGGGAGAAATTACCGAATAACGGCGTCATTCGTCGTTATCGTATCCCGATACAATTTCCTCCTCATTCCTGGTTCTCGCTAATTTCTCCTCGCAACGCGAAGAGAGTTTACAGAGAAAGAGGAGGCCGCTCCTTAGTTGAACGAACTGTGGAAGATTATACAACAAGTCAGCCAAAAATAATAGCCCCGAAACGGGGCTATTTTGCTTTTTCTTCCTTCTTAAGAAGATCTTCGTAAAACTCATACCGATAAACCGTTTTACGCGCCAGCGTGATTGTTTCCTTTCCGTCAGCCAACAGGTCCACCTGAAACAAGCTCCCCTCTTTATTCGGATAAGAAAAGAGGTATGTCGCCGTAACGGTTTCATCTTTCAGCTCAATGCCGTGGAGAGAGCAATACTTGTGCTCCGTGGTAAAGAGATTTGCCGGCGCCTGAGTCTTGATGGCGCCGCCTTCAATTTCGTTATAAAACACCGTGGTCAGCTTTTCCTCCTCCCGCTCGTCAAATTCCACCTTGGCATACATCGCCCCTTGGGTATCGTACCAGTAGATCAGCTCCAGACGATTATCTTTCGTGTAAATCTGGAAGTTTTCATAGTGAAGATGATTCTTGCGATTCTCCGCCGTCCCGCTATAAATATCTTCAATAATTCTTAGCAATCGGCCATGCCCGTAAGTCGGCTTTTCACCGGGATACGGATGCCAATCCGCGTACTGATAACTTCTACTACTGTGTGTTTCCTCCCAAGAGCCCGGCTCACCGTTATCTTCTTGAAAAGAGACCGGTAGCCCATTTTCGTTAAATTTCCAAACTTCTATTTTATTAGAATTCACGACCGGCTCGCCATCAGTATCACAGGAAAAAATCTCAATTGTGAATGAACCATCCCAGCCGTACTCATACTTCCAGATCTTGTCCCAGTTCAAATTAATCTTCTTTTTGACCTCCAGCGGCCGTCCCCGATCGTCAAATTTGTAGAAAAATGTTTCGTGCACCTTTTCACACCAACCGTCGCCCTCCGTATGAATTGAAAAAAGGCGGCCGTCCTTATCAAAAGTGGATTCTTCAACGCTCTCTTTCCAAAATCCCTCCGTTTTTGATTGATTAGATCGCCAGACTTCTTTCTGAATCTTCTTGACGCCCTTTGGCGCGGTCACAATCTCCGGCGGACCAGCAAAAGCAGAAATACTGAAAAACATCGCCAGCAAAAAGCTGAATCTCATGGCTTTTCCTTTCAAAGCGCTGGAAAGATTATGCAACGATTTCAGCAAAAATGCCAGGGAATGTTCCCTGGCATTTGATTACTTTTTCTTTTTCTTATACTGATAACTCATCTTCGCCGTAGAAACCGAGCCCTTCACCCATTTGCCGTCCTTCAAGTTGTAAGATGTGGCCTTCTCTTCGGCTTTTCTCTTATGACCTCTAAAATCCTTATACACGCGAGTGAGAACGCTCTTGGTGTAAGCAACTCCATTGCCGTCGTGGCGAATTACTTCTGAAATCTCCCCCTGATCATCGTAGCTAATCTTTTCCTTGGTAATTCCGCCCACGAACGCCTCTTTCGTCGCCAACTTCCCGGCATCAGTATATTGATAAACTTCCCAAGCAATCGGCTTACTCGCTCCATCCGGAGTTTCCTCCATCTTCACCAGCCGACCGTTTCCGTCATAAATAAATATTTTAACGGTGGCGTAATGCTCCATCTTCCACTCAGCGCTCAGAATTTTTCCATCCTTATCCCACTTCTCAATGTAGCTAAGTTCTTCATCTCGTTCGCCGTCTTCATACCCATAACCGGCCATCTCCCAACTGCCGTCATCCTTGTACACATACACCCAGGCGTGCGCAAGCTGATTATTCTCATCGCGCTCAACCCGCTCCGCGATCTTTCCATCGGCGCCATAGGTGTGCTCAAACGAAGAATCACGGGGAATTATGCCATCAAACAGCAAACGCCGCAGATCGCCATCTTTAAACTTTTGGACGCTTTCCATCATCAACTTTTCTCCCAAAAAAAGTTGAGCGTGGATGCTGAGTAACTCCGGGTCTTCTTTCCGAAACGTCATATCTTGAGCGAAAACCGGAGCGGAAATGAGCAAAAGAGCAAAAACTTTCTTCACAGGAATCTCCCGTAACTTAAAAACAACTACCAGCAACTTTATCGCAAATCTCCGCCCAAGGCAATAAAAAAGCAACCTCTCGGTTGCTTTTGTTGTACGCCCTATTTTTCAACCACGTAATCAATTTCCGTCTTGCCCTGATCAATAACTTTCCTCTCCTTGCCCTCCATAATCTTCCAGGTCTCACCCTTCTTGATCACACTCTTGCCATCTTCGCTATCAACATAAATCGGCTCCAACTCAACACCTTTTGCAAAATCGCCATTCCTGTCATAGGTCTCCATAGTCAACATGTTGCCCCATTCATCATAAACTTCTTTCTCCCTAATCACTCCAGCGGAAGAAACATCGCGCTTTTCTTTTAGCCGTCCGCTGTCATGATAAGAATAAGACAACTCATCGGTCACCGTCATATCCTTGCCGTTCAAAACCCAGGAAACCACCGACTTGGTCATCAGACCACTATCCTTATCAAATTCGTTCTTCATCTCTCCGATCACATCAGTGCTCATCAGAGTATGCCGGACCGTCCACTGTCCCTTTTCATTGTAGTAATGAACAACCGACATCAGATCTTCTTTCTCCTCCGAGTCGTAGGTATGGACCGTGACGCTATAACCGCCGCTCTTATCATAAGAATATGAATATTTAGCGCTCAAACGATCTTCACCATCCAACATCTTTTTTTCCGTTGGCTGGCCCTGTTCGTTATAGGTATGCTCAAAGCGAATTACCATCTCATACTCGCCGGACATTTCCAGAGCCGTCATATCTCCGTCTTTGTAACTCCACTTCCGAGCGAGGTACACACTGCCGTCTTCACGACGAACAGTTTCAGTCTTACTAACCCAGGTGGCATCCTCTTTCTTGAAAACCTCCAGAGGATTTTCATCCCCGCCATCGGCAAAAACGAAACCGACCATCAAGCCCAGCAACGCGACTACTCGCATCTGACCTCCTACGCTTTGTAAATGACTGGTACGAATTTTAAAACAAAACATAAAAAAAGCAACCTTGCCCCCTATTTCCACATAAGCTCTCGCAGCGTTGTGAGATAAAATTCTTTTAGTTCAAGGAGGCGAAGATTGAGATGTATATTCTACATCCAATCTTCGCTGACGAAGAAATAAAGAATTTTAACCACAACCCGAAGGGATGCTGGATATTTTATATTTCTCACGGTGTCATTCCTCCTTGGCGTAGGGTATACGCCTACGTCGTCATTCCTGGTGAGAAATAAAAATCTCCGCATCGCTGCAGAGATTTATGTGGAAATAGGGGGCTTAAGTTGCTTCTGTCGTGTGCTTATTTTTTGTCCTGTAACTCGTACTTGTAGTAAACGACGCCGCTTTCAGATTTAAATTTCCGGCCGACAATTTTCTGACGGCCCCAGGCATCCTCTAACATCCTATCGGAATCATCATATTTATATTCATGATCCACTCGCTCCAGCACTTCCATTCCATAGTGGTCATAGAATTCAATCACACTGATATCGCCAACTGCGTTGTAGGTTTCTTCAACGGCGATATTTCCGTTAGAGCCCTGATATTCAGCCCTTCTCTGCAGCTTACCGTTATTGGAATATTCAAACTTTACTTGGCGCTTAACTTTCGCGCCCGCCATTTGAATCTGCTCAGTCAGCTGACCGTCCGGGCCGTAGATATTCTTCACGGATGGAGGATCTTTTTCTTTCTTATCCACCTCCACCGCGGTAACGCTCAACAGCGCTCCCCGCTTATCAAACACGTAGAGATGTTTCTTGGGATTCAATCGCACGGAAATGGTCACCGTGACTTTCAGCGAACCGTCACCCGGGCGGTCATACTTCCATTCGCGCAAAATATTTCCCGATCCATCCAATTCCTGTCTATCCAACGTCTCGCCCTTGTCGTTGTAATTATGCTTGTAGATTCTCTTAATAGTCTTACCGTTCGGTTCTTCTTCTGTTCTGGAAACTAGATCCCCCACTTCATTAAAAACCTCGGTAACAGTGTTGGTGAGAACAGACAGCAGCGGATTATTTTCATCAGTTGCATAATGCTCGGCAACCCGAGATTTCAATCCCTTAGATGGATGTTCGAACTCCGGAACGTCCGCGGCAAAAACAGAACTTGAAAGACAATAACCAACGATGGCGATGGCGGAGAACTTAGCAATCATTCGCTCAACTCTCAAAAAAGCTAAGAGGAATTATAGCATTTTTGACTGCGTTAAAACAAGTGGATAACGTCGCGAATCGTGACCGAAATTACCAGCAAAAGAAGAAGTAAGAAACCGACTGCGTTGGCAGAGCGTTCAAATTCCGGACGTAGCGGCGATCCTTTTATTTTTTCTATCAATATAAATAAGAAGCGACCGCCGTCCAAAGCCGGAAATGGCAAAATATTTAAAACCGCTAGGTTTAGAGAAATTAGGGCCAGTAGTTGGATTAAATAAACAAAGCCCATGGAGCCGGCCTGGGAAGCCACGCCGAAAATTCCAATCGGCCCGACGAAATCAATCAGTAATCTCCCCTGCGTAACTAAGCCCCACAATAAATTGGCGAAGGCGACAATAATCCCAATAACTATGGAAAAGGAAGCGCGTAATCCTTCCCAGAAAGCCAACGGAATAGAAAGCTTCTCAATCCCCGCGTCCACAACCGCCACCCCCAAAGCTCCATCTCCGGAAACCCGAGGAATCGCTTTAACCTGGATTTCCTGCCCATTGCGGGAAATAGTGAAATTAATTTCCTTGCCCCGCGATTGATTAATCGCGTTTACGAAATCAGAGGCCTGATCAAAACCGACTATTTGATCTTGCGCCAGGATACCGACCGAGGCCGCCGGACTGTCAGCTAATACTTCGGCCACTAGCACTACCCGGGGCGTGCCAACCATAAAGATTAACGACATCAACATCCAACCGAGAAAAAAATTCATCGCCACTCCGGCAATGATTACCAATGATCGCTTCCAGGCCGATTGCTTAAAAAAGCTGGCGCGCGCGTCGCCTCCGGTGGAATCCCACTGATTCTCCCCGAATAATCGCACGAACCCCCCAAACGGCAAAAGGTTAACGCTGTACAGAGTTTCCCCGATTTTTTTGGCAAAAAGCCGCGGCGGAAAACCAAAGCCAAACTCCTCAACCGCGATCCCAAATCTCCGGGCGGCGAAAAAATGACCCGCTTCGTGAATCAAAATTAAAATTGAAATTCCAACAAGCACAAAAAGTATCTCCATTATTCGCTTATCTCTTTAATCTTAGCACTCAACCCCATCTCCATCTCGCTATTCGCCTTATCTACCGCGTCCTGAACTTTCTCTCGCGATTTGAATTTCTGATCTTCGGTAATCACTTTTTCTTTAAATAGTCCCTCAATCCTTTTGTTGATGTCGTCGCGCATCCCACGGACACGAATTTTAGATTTCTCCGTCAGCTCTTTCACTAACTTGGACAGCTCAACCCGCCGCTCATCGGTTAACGCCGGCAAATTAATCCGGATTAAATTTCCATCGTTATTGGCGGTCAAACCCATTCCGGAAGTTTCAATTGCTTTAACCACCGCCGGCACGGAAGCCGGGTCCCACAAAGAAATATCAATTTCCCTTGGCGGCACAACGCTAATTGAGCCCAATTGCTGAATGGTAAACTCCTGCTCCATATATTGAACCTTAATACTGTCCACCATCTTCGGGCTTGGCCGGTTAGTGCGAATACCGGAAAGTTCCAGCTTCAAGGCGTCGGTGACGGTTTTAAGATTACTCGTGAGGTCTTTTAAAAGTTGATCGGTCATAAAAATAACGATACAACAAACGACTAACGACTTACAACTAACAATAGAAAGAAAAGGCCCCCCATTCTCTAGAGAACGGGGGGCGGGGTTTACCTGCGGCCAGGGCTCTTTCCTCGATAGAAAATCGAGTGCGGGGATGTACATCCCTTAGGATGCACCCGGGCTGGCTCTTGGCCGAGGTAGAAGGGGCTTGAGTTCTGAAGAAGATAATAGCGCGGGATATACTGTTTTGTCAATAGATTGACTATACGGAAAAAATCTGCTAATATTCCCCCATCTTTGAAAACTAAATAAAGGAGGTGGCGATTGAAGAAGGCCGATCCGAAGCAGTACGTTTTCCGACCGTTGTCAAAATGTCCCGGGTTTGTGCTGGCGAAACCGTTACAGCAAAAAGGATATAAACCGGAAGAAGTTGAAAAACTGGAAAAGGAAAACCAGCTGATGATCACGCGGAAGCGCGACGGCTGGAAGTTGTTCGTGGAAAAAGTGAAGGGAAAGTTCAAAATCTATACCGACGGCATCAACGACATCACCGACAAACTTCCGCACATTGTTGCGGAGCTGAAGAAGTTGCCGATTCCAAACAAGACTCGTCTGGTCGGCGAAGGGATCCTGGAGCTCCAACAGGGCGCCGTTAGAAAAGATATCCGCACTGTGGCCGCTCAAATCTTCCAGCGTAACACTCAAGCCGCCCTGGATCTCCAGTTTGAGGTAGGCCACATCAAGTTTTGCTTCTTTGACGTAATCTTCTGGGGCGGTGAGTACAAGTTAAACCTTGAGTACCACATCCGATACTACGCCGGTGGCATCAGCGGATTGAAATTGCTGTATCAGACGAAACGCCTCGCGAAGAACCGGGGCCCGATCAACCGGAAGAGCGAACGGCGCCGGCATGAGGAGGAATTCCGCTTCGTCGGCGATGTTGAGTGGGTGAATACCACGCTGGAAGAAGCCAAAAAGATGGCGGTGGAAAAGAAATGGGAGGGCTTGGTCTTGTACGATAGGCAGTTCAAATCGGACTTCCGCCTGGATGGAAAAGAACCACAGCGCATTCGCGGCTGTTATAAATGGAAACCGCTGCAGGAAGATGATTTCATCGTCCGTAGCTGGAATCCTTCCGAGACTGATCCGAAGCGACTGAAAGACGTGAACATCAGTCAGATTGATCCGGCAACCGGAAAAGAATTCAATTGCGGTAAATTCGGAAATTTCGGCAAGCAAATGCGGGAACAGCTGCAAACCACGGCCTATCCATTGGTGATACAGCTGGAATTTGAATCGCGCTATCCAAGCGGCAAACTACAAAGCGCCAGCTTCATGGAGCTCCGGGGGGACAAGAAGCCCGAGCACTGCATCGCCTCCGAATCGTTTTCCAAAGCCGAATTGATTAAGGATCGCGAAGACATATAAGCCAAACACCTAGCTAATAAGCTAGGTGTTTTTCTTTTGCAATTTCCTGCTACCGACAAACAATCGGCAGAAAGTACAACAAAATACCGGAGAAAATCAGCAGCAAAATTATTCCAAAAGCTTTATCCATCCCTTTTATTATAACAGAGCCGCCTCCAACTGAAGCCGCTTGTTCACGTTAAATTGGTTCATTAACTGCCAGCGGTGAAGTAATTCTTTCAAAACTTTTACATTCTTTACCGGCTCTTTGCTCAACTCGCCGATTAATCCAAACACAAAACTTTCTATCAGCTTCTCCCCACCCGGTTCCTGGGATTGTTCAATCATATCTTTCAAATACTCCTTCTTTTTTGTGGGCAATAATTTCAAAAACTTCACCGCCTCCTTCAACATTTCCACGCTTGCCGCCGGGGCGGTATCAGCCACGAATATTTTTTGAAACCGCGATTGAACGGCCGGCAACAACGCTCCCGGATCACGCATGATTAATACGATTAGGGCGCTGGCCGGCGGTTCTTCGGCGATCTTTAAGATAGCGTTTTGGGCCGGTAAAGTTAGGGCGTCGGCATTATCAATAATGAAAGTCCGGCGAGAGGAAACAACCGGTTTCTGCCATAGAAAATCGCTGGCGGAGCGCACTAGGTCAATTCCCCCATCCAAGCCGGCGTCTATACTCAAACAATCCAATAAAATTTTATTTGATAGTTCCCACTTCCTATTTTCCAAGAAATTCGCCAGTTTTTTCGCGGACTCGGACTTTGCCGCGCTCACTC
>CAZJFE010000023.1:0-10908 GCA_964545345.1 uncultured Candidatus Saccharibacteria bacterium
CAAACATTATGAATTTAAATAAAAAGTTATTCAAAACAGAGTTTGCCGGTCAGCCGATGAGTCTGGAGGTTTCTACTTTGGCGCATCAGGCCAATGGAGCGGTGCTGGGAAAATACGGCGGTAATACCGTATTGGTAACGGCGGTGATGGGTACCGAAGATAAGGATTCCGATTATTTTCCGCTCTCGGTGGATTATGAGGAGCGTTTTTATGCCGCCGGAAAAATCTTGGGCAGCCGTTTTGTGCGTCGGGAAGGCCGGCCGGGTGAAGAGGCGATCCTATCGGGCCGGATAATTGACCGCACCGTGCGGCCGCTTTTTGATCACCGTTTACGCCGCGAGGTTCAGCTGGTGGTAACTATTTTAGAAATTGATAACGAGAGCGATCTGGAATTTATTACTCTGATGACCGCTTCTACCGCGTTGGCGATTTCCGATATTCCGTGGAACGGCCCGGTCGCGGGAGTAAAGATGCTTTTTGACGGCAATAAATTGACCTTCAACGCCAAGCAAACCGATATCAAAGCGGTCTGGCCGGCGGAGAAAGGATTTTTGAGTTTTGTCTCCGGCACCGCCGAAAAAATTAACATGATTGAGTTGGAGGGCGTGGACGCGGAGGAATCCGAGGTGGCCAAAGCTTTTGATCTGGCCCAGAAAGAAATCGCCAAGATGATTGATTGGCAGAAGGGGATCGTGAAAGAAATCGGCAAGCCGAAGGCCAGCGTGCATTTAGCCGAACCCGACGCGAAACTGGTAAAACTGGTACACGATTATTTGGATGGCAAATTAGAAAAGGCGCTGTACACCAAAGATAAGGGTGAACAGCATCGGAAGATGGCGGAAGTTCAGAATGGATTGAAGGCGTTGTTGGTGGCGGAAGGCCGAGATGAAAAAGAATTAATCCTTGCCAATCAAATTTTTGAGAGAGTTACCGATGATCTAGTTCACAAAAAGATTTTGGAATCAGAGATCCGTCCCGACGGCCGCAAGTTGGATGAAGTCCGCGATTTGCACGCCGAAGTCGGTTTATTGCAACGCGCTCACGGCTCGGCTTTGTTCATCCGCGGTGAGACCCAGGCCTTGGTGGTAACGACCATCGCTCCGCCCGGCGCTGAGCAGTTAATGGAAAATATGCGTGGTTTGGTAGAGCGCCGATTTATGTTGCACTACAACTTCCCGCCTTATTCCACCGGCGAGACCGGCCGGGTGGGCGCTCCGGGACGCCGCGAGATCGGCCACGGAGCTTTGGCGGAGAAAGCGGTGAAAAATTTGATTCCGACCGAAGATGAATTTCCTTATGTAATCCGGGTGGTTTCGGAAGTTTTGTCGTCTAACGGATCGTCTTCGCAGGCCACTACTTGCGGCGCGGTTTTATCAATGATGGATGCCGGTATTCCGATTAAAAAATCTGTGGCGGGAATCGCGATGGGAATGATGACCGGCCCGAAAGGGGAATATAAAGTGTTGACCGACATTCAGGGCCCGGAGGATCACTATGGCGATATGGATTTCAAAGTGGCCGGTTCAGCCGACGGCGTGCGCGCCGTGCAGATGGATGTGAAAATTGACGGCATCACCAACAAAATGCTGGTGGATGGTTTGGCGCAGGCGAAACAGGCCCGTTTGGAAATTTTGAAAGTGATGAATAAAGCGCTGGCCGCTCCCCGCAAGGAAATTTCTCAATACGCTCCGGTAATTTTGCGTTTGGATATTAATCCCGACAAGATTGGTTTGGTAATCGGCCCGGGCGGAAAAGTAATCAATAGCATTATTGAAACCACCGGCGCGCTGACGATTGATATTGAACAGACCGGCCGCGTGTTAATTGCCGGTCCGAATAAAGAAAAAGCTCAAGCGGCTTTAGAGGCGGTGCAATCAATGGTGAAAGAATACACGATCGGGGAGATTGTTCAGGGCCCGATTGTGAGGATTTTGGAATTCGGCGCGATTGTGGAATTTGGCCCCGAGCAAGACGGTATGATCCACGTTTCCGAATTGAAAGAGGGATTTGTGAAAAAAGTTGAGGATGTAGTTAAACTCGGCCAGGTTGTTAAAGCCAAGATCATCAAGTCCGACATGGGCAAGATTGGTCTTTCAATGAAGGGAGTTCCGCAGTAATCCCGCTGGTGTATTATTAAAAGGTGAATTTTTTGAGATTGCACCGGCCGGTTTTAGTTATCGCTGCGGCGGTTTTTGTGGCTTATTTTGGAGTGTGGAATTTCGGATTTGTTTATGACGATGGGATGTTGTTGACCGATAATTCTTTGATTAAATCATTCCGGCCCGTTTCAAAATTTTTGCTGGAGCCGGCCGTTTTTAACGGGGATGTTGATGATCCGCAAAACTGGCGGCCGATGGCCGGATTGGCGAAAGCAATTAGTTGGGCGGCTTTTGGAATGAACCCGGCCGGGTATCACATCGTCAATTTAATCCTGCATTTATTGAATGTCGTATTGATTTTCTTTTTGGCGAAAAATCTTTTGAAAACTGATCGCCTAGCGTGGTTGGTGGCTATTTTGTATAGCATACATCCGGTTCTGACCGAGTCAGTAACCTGGATAGCGGCTCAAAACAATTTACTCTGGGCAACTTTCTTTTTAGCGGCTTGTTTACTGACTCAAAGCAAAAAGTTTTGGTGGGCGATCGGATTTTTTGCTCTAGCCCTACTCACTAAAGAAACGGCGTTGGCCGGTCTGCCGATTCTGCTCTTGCTAATGCATTGGAAGAAGGATTCGGCGACTAAAGTTTCCAATCCCACACTTGGTTATGCGGTTTTGATAATTGTGTATTTAATCGGCAGGTTCTCTATTTTGGGAAACGCTCCGGGAGAGGATTGGGGTTCGGCGTTGATTATTCCGGCAGTTTTTTGGAAATACATAAGTTTGGCTTTCTGGCCGGCTGATTTAATCGTCAACTATAATCCTTTTAGCAATTTCCCCAGCCCGCAAAATTTATTGGACGGTCGGGTGATCGGCGGATTATTTTCGGGAGTCGCGACCGTTTGGTTGCTGAAATATTTTTGGAAAAGGAGCTGGCGGGTGGAATTTTTAGGCCTCGCTTGGTTTGTGGTTTTTCTATTGCCGGTCCTGCAGATTCTTCCTTTCGTGGATTTAATCGGGGAGCGGGCGCTTTATGTTCCACTGATCGGTTTAACTTTACTAGTTGTTAGTCTAGTGAATCGGTTTAACCCTAAGCTATTTTGGCTGGCGGTTATTATCGCGCCGCTATTTATTTATCTGACGATTGCCAGAAATCAGGATTGGCGAAATGAGCGGACAATTTGGGAGGCGGCTCTGCGGGTTGATCCGGCGAACGCGCGAGCTTACGCGAATCTGACCTACTATTATCTGAATACTGATATTAATCCGGAGAAAGCGCTGGAGCTGGCGGATAAGTTTTTGAAAATTAGGCCGGGTTACCGAACTGTTTGGATTAACTGGGCTACCGCCAATTCCATGTTGGGAAATTATCAGGTGGCGGAAGCGGAATTATTAAAGATTCTTACTCAATATCCCGGTGATGCCGCGGTGATCAATAATCTGGACCGTAACCGACAGCGTTGGCGGGCTGCGCTGGCTAGCGACTGACGACTAACGACGGGAAACTTACGAATAGTGATGGAGTCCGACTCCGGTTATTTGTCGTATGTTGTTAGTCGTTAGTCATTGGCCGTCAGCCCAGCTTTATTTTATCCACAGCTGGGCGATTTTGTGGTGTGCTAACATAGTAGATATGGCTGATGAACCAAAATTTCCGTTTGAGTTGCCGCAGGCAGATGAATCTCCCGCTCAGAATCCTCCCGCTGTAAGGAGCGCTCCTATTCCGCCGCCAATTCCGCCTAGAGCCGCCGCGCCGGTAGAGCCGGATGTAAAAATTGCCACCGGGCAAGGAGATTTTTTCTCTCCGGAAACTTTTGAAGCTTCTCCAATTCCCGCCGGCGCCAAAGCCAGCGGAAATTTGATTAAAAATATTATTATCGCTATTTTGGCGATTGTTTTTGTGGGTGGTGTCGGCGCGCTATCTTATTTCGTGGTTTTCCCGATGCTCTTTCCTCCGAAAGCTCCGGGTACCGGCGTAGCTCCGGTGGTGGCCACCCCGGTTACTCATACCAGTTATTTGGTTAGCCCGGCGGCCGCGCAAGCCAACATCGCTTTGGCGGATCATAAATATCTAACCATCGCTACCGCTTTGCAAAATGAATCCTTTAACCAGCTCGCCGAAGGTCAGCTTAAAGAAGTAAATATTTCCGAGAAGGGGACTCAAGTTCCGTTCTCTACTTTTTTGGCCGCGGTTTCACCGGTAACTTCTGCCTTGGGAGATAGCGGTTATTTTGAGAAAGATTTCACCGCTTTGCTCTACTACGATGCCAATGGTGTTTGGCCGATTTATGTAGCCAAGTTGAAAGCGGGCGCTTTCCCGGAAGATCTGTTAGCAAACATGAAGAGTTTGGAAGGGATTCTGGATACTGCTAATTTTTATCTTGCTTCTCCGGGTTCTTTCAGCGGCTTTAAAGATGGCAAAGTGGACGGGAAATCTACCCGCTACGCCGTGGGAGTTCAACCGGGCGCGGCTTTCAACTATGGCGTTCTTGGGAACTACTTTGTGATTGCTACCAACTACAACGGCTTGAAAACCGTGATGCCTTCTCTTGGTTTGGCTCAGCCCGCTTCCGATAAATAGATTTCAATTTTGATTGGCTATTGGCGAAAATTCGCCGGCTTGTTATATTTTATCCATGGCACTAGATTCTAAACTTGTCGCGGAGTTAAAAGAAAAATTATTAAAAACGCAGGACGAGATCGTTAAACAACTCAAGAGTGAAGGAGTGGTGGATTTTGGTAGTGATACGGAAAGTGAAGTGGCGGAGGAAGAAGCGGATGAAGCCGAGGAGTTGAGTAAGAACGAGGGCATCGCCCAGGAGTTAAAAGGAAGATTGATTGATGTGAAAAATGCTTTGGATAAAATGGCTAAAGGCGCTTATGGCAAGTGTGAGGAGTGCGGAATGGATATTGAAGCAGAAGTTTTGGAAGTTGATCCCGAATCCCGTTGGTGCAAGATGTGTAAGAAATAGTTCGGCTACTTTTTTCTCTCGCAACCCGCTCCAGTTAGATAAAACTTCACCCGCCTTAGGCGGGCAAGTTCATTCCGGTCTATTTTTGGGATGAAATTCATAATAGGAATGAATTTCTTAACCAAAAATATTCCCTTCATTCATTGTTTTATAGCTAACCTGCGCTTATGGTTGCTACGAGAAAAAGTATCCTCGCTTGGGTTGTTTGTATAAGAAGCCCCATTTGCGGGGCGGTTTTGGTTGACTGCAAGTTTGGTCTGAGCTAATCTTGAGCCAGAACTTTTTGGGATTTTAGAATGAGTAAAGCGAGATGTACTCGGGTGGTAACTCAACTTAAAAAGAAGGCAGTGGTTCAACAGAAGTTGATGGTTTTGTTGAAGCTAGCCATTTTCCGTAACTTGAGGAGGCGCAGGAATGAACGGGTGAATTATTGGGATCTCTGTGAAGAGTTAGCCACTAATTTGCGTGTACCCGACAAACTGGATCCTCAGTTCAAGGACGTTTTTGAAACGGCTATAAGACAGCTGGATGAAGACAAGATGGTTTATAAGACGTGGGCGGCTAGCGAGGGTGGCGTAGTGATCTATCCGTACAAATCCGGGAGGAAATCAGTCGCGCAGAGGGCGGCCGCGGATCGAGCGATTGTGAAGCTGATTCAAGCAGTGCAATATGGTTAGAATTTGTATAAAATAATTTAAAACCCCGCTGGAAGGCGGGGTTTTTGTTTATAGGAGAATTTACGAGCGCCATCTTTTGGCATGGATCCAGAGATCCGAATTTTCTTTTGGGTGGTCGTGCCAAATTCTGGCGCTACAGACATCGCACATATGCGCGAAGGCCGCGAGCGGGCTCATCACCCGTTTTTTACTGGAATAATCATTCAGTTCACCTTCGGCGTATTTGATACCGTTCTTGTGTTCCTCCGTCAGCGCAATTCCGTATTCCGTCGCCTTCGCGAGCCGGAAATTATGGCGTTGTTCTTTGGTCTGAAGGCTCGGATCATCTGCCTGTCCGTTGGCCTTCATTTCATATTTCCAGGGTTTTTCCAGGTCGTGGATGAACAGAACCAACAGGGCATCGGAAAGTGAGAAGGGTAGAGGTCGCACTGTTCCTAGAGATTCGTGGAGAGCCAGCGCGACATTCATCACTTCGATGACATGATCAACATAACCGCCGGGCCAGGATTGATGATTGTGGCTGGATCCGGGCGTTTTTTCCCAGAGCTTTCGGTTTTCGTGGTACAACTTTTCGCAGGCACGCCGGTTTGGTTCATCAATTTTCGCCAGCAGATATTCCATTCGCAAGTAATTAGTCGGCAAGCTTGTCTCCTTTTAATGAAATGAGCCTTAGTTATTTTGTCAGTTATTCATTCATTGTCAATATTTACAAACTCTAAGGACTTTATAGACTTAGTTCCAATATGTCGAATCTTTCCAAGGTTTTTTCGGCGGAATTGGATGGAATTGATGCTCGTTTGATTGAGGTGGAAACGGATATAAACACCGGTCTGCACTCCTTTACTATAGTAGGGCTCGCCGATAAGGCGCTTTCGGAAGCCAAAGAGCGGGTTAATTCCGCTTTAAAAAACGTGGGCGTGAAAGCGCCGAACCGGGAGAACCGGAAGATCGTGGTGAATCTCGCGCCCGCCGATTTGAAAAAGAACGGTTCGCGCCACGATCTGGCGATCGCCGTGGGTTATTTATTGGCCACGAAGCAGATAAAAACTTTTGAAACTAAAGATAAAATTTTCGTTGGCGAGTTGGCGTTGAGCGGAGCATTGCGTCCAGTGAACGGCGCCCTAAGCATTGCTCGTTTAGCGAAGAAGCGGGGATTTCAATATGTATTTTTACCGAAAGAAAACGCCGGCGAGGCGGCGATGATTCCGGATATTGAAGTCGTCCCGGTGGATAATCTGGAAGAATTGATTTCGCATTTGGAGGATCGGAAAAATATCGCGATTCATATGGAGACGAAGATTGAGTTTTCCGCTCCCGGAGGATTTCCGGATTTATCGGAAGTGAAAGGCCAGGAGCATGCCAAACGGGCTTTAATGATTGCCGCCGCGGGCGGACATAATTTAATTATGGTTGGCCCGCCGGGTACCGGGAAAACTATGCTGGCTCAAGCCCTGAATTCTATTTTGCCGGAGCCAACTTTGGACGAGGCGATTGAGATGACGCAAATTCACAGCGCCGCCGGATCACTGGGTGACCATTCCTATATCGGATTTCGTCCGTTCCGCGCCCCGCATCACACCGCCTCTCCGGTGGCGGTAGTCGGCGGCGGTCAAAATCCAAAACCGGGCGAGATCAGTTTGGCGCACCGTGGAGTTTTATTTTTGGATGAGCTGCCGGAATTCCGCCGGGATCTTTTGGAATCTTTACGCCAGCCGTTGGAGACCGGCAAGGTTACTGTTTCCCGGGTGCGGCAGAGTTTGGATTTCCCGAGCAAATTTATTTTAGTGGCGGCGATGAATCCCTGCCCTTGCGGTTACAGTGGAGATTTAGAAAAAGAATGCCGATGCGCGGCGTTTGAGGTTTTGCGTTATCAGAAAAAAGTCTCCGGCCCGTTGTTAGACCGCATTGATCTGCAAATCAATGTGCCACGATTAAAAATTGAGGAATTGCGGACGGCGAAAGCGAGCGGTTCGGAGGGAATCCGCCAAAAGGTGGTGGAGGCGCGCCAAACACAGGCAAAGCGGTTAGCCGGGCAGAAGGCCCTGACTAATTCCGAGATGAGTTCTAAATTGACGGAGAAGCTGGTGAATCTGGATCAATCTGCTGACGATTTCATTAAATCTGTTTTTGATAAATCTTTAATTTCCACGCGCGGTTATTACCGGATTCTGAAAGTGGCGCGCACGATCGCCGATTTGGATCATTCTGAAGAAGTTAACCAGGGCCATTTGGCGGAGGCTTTTAATTATCGGGTAAGATCGGCCGAAGTCAGTTAAGATATAGGGATGGATCCGAAAGCGATCGCCAAGACAATATCTGAGGCCTCTCGGAAAGAACTTACGTTGCTTTATTATTTGCCGGATGAGTTGGAGCGGGCGATCAATGAAAAACGCGCGGTCATTTTGGAAGAAGAAGGTCGGCTGATTGGCGGTTGTTTTTGGCGGAAGGTTGGTGATTGGCTGGAGCTGGATACTTTGTATATTTTGCCGGAGTTCCGGGGCAGGGGATACGTCCGGAAACTTTTTTCTCGCGCCAAAGATTATCTTCAGATTAATCCTGATTTCAGGAAAGCTTTTTTATTTACTCAGGTGCCGGCGATTAGGAAGATCGTCGCTGAATACGACTTTCAACCGAAAAGATTTTCCCGATTGCCGTGGAGCGTCTGGTTAAAGATTTTCAAACATCGTCTACATCCGTTGCGGATACTTTCTTATTTCAAGTATTTTCGGGAGTTACGCCGCTTGGGCACCTGGCAGTTGTTTACTTTTGAAAGGGAGTAAACTTTGACAGCGGCCCATTCAAGCGAGTACCCTTAGGACAGATTCTTTGAACTAGGCCAATGAAAATCTACCTGCTGGTGGGGAAGTGTCCGCTCGCGCCAATCTTAGTTGGCAATCTGGCGAAGACCGGATTAGTGGAAGGAGTTTTTGTTGAGCGCGGTTACATTCGTGGTGGCAATGCCATCAGTATTTTTTTTAATATTGTCCGGCGTTCCGGCTGGCGCTTTGCTTTCGCGGAAACCATCGCCGTTTTAACCGCCTGGATTTTTCATCGCCTGAAAAAATTTTTCCGGATAAATAAACTTCCGTTGGTCAGCGATTTTTCCGGCGTGTCTTACATCAAGGATGTTCACGGCGAAAAGTTTTTAGGAAAGTTCCGCGGTTTGCATCCGGATTTGTTGGTAATGGCTCGGTACAACAAGATTGTTTCGCAGAAACTGATGAACATTCCAAGACTAGGAACAATAAATTGCCACACCGGCGTCCTTCCTGCTTATCGTGGACTTTCTTCTACTTTTCATTCGTTGCGCAACCATTCGTCGGTTATTGGAGCTACCATTCATAAGGCGATTCCCAAGATTGATGGCGGAGTGATCTATCGACGTGGCGAGCGTAGCGTGGAAGCGGGGGAGAGTTTGCTTGCTCACGAACTGGCGACGTATCAATGCGCCGGCGAGGTTCTGATGGGATGTTTGAAAGATGTCGCGCGCGATAACGCGGGGATCCAACGCTTTGATATTTATGACAGCTTGTCCGAAGCGGGCCAGTCCGGAAGCTACTTTACCTGGCCGACTAAACAGGAAGTAGCCGATTTTTTGAAGTCCGGCCGAAAATTGTGGCGTTTCCGAGATTTTCTAACTCTTTGGCGTTTGCTCTAAATACTTCAACCCCCGCTCAACGGGGGCTTTTTATCACTAGACACGCTAAATAAATAGCGTATTATTATAGTAGTTTCTTTGAGGTACCGTCCGGTGAAATTGTATAAATATTTTGTGATTTTGTTGGCGATCGTTCTGTTGTCGGGCGTTTGTTTTGCTGAGGAGGCCGTCCCCACTAATCCGGTTGGAGAAGTTCCTTGTCCGGAATGTGATAACAAACTGGAAGCTACGGTTATTGCTGATCTTTATTCCAAGTCTATCGTGGACGTCTCCACAATTATCCGTTACGAGTTTGGCTCGATTGAGTTTGGCGGAAGCGGATTTTATATTGATGAAAATGCCCGACTTCTGACGAACGCGCACGTGGTCTCCGATCCTTTTGAAGAGAGGGATTACATCTCTCTGATGGTTACCAACAATATTGATAACGGCGTGAAGTGTTGGGTGGTGGTTGATGGCCAGAAGGTTGAGCGAAAGTATGCTGATTTGCTGGGCATGTTCGCTATGGGCGACATGAAGCCGATCTCGTTTGAGTATTGGGTGATCATGGGTAATCGCAAGTACAAGGCGGAATTGATTGGCTCGGATAAATACCGAGACGCCGCGATGCTCAGAGTTTTGGATATTGAACGAAAAGATTACACCCCGTGCAAGCTTGGTAATTCGGACTTGGTGAAAGTCGGCGAAGAGGCCTATGCTTTCGGCGCTCCCTACGGCCTGAGCAAAACTTTCACTTCCGGACACATTAGCGCTCTGCATCGCTACATTGACTTGAATTACGTAGAAGATTTCATCCAGATGGACACGCCGATCAATCCCGGTAACTCGGGTAGCCCGCTGATTAACGCGCGGGGCGAAGTGATCGGTATCAATGCCGCCGGAGTCCGTGGGGCCAACAACCTGGGTTTTGCCATCGCGATTAATTTCGTGAACGTGGAAAAACTTGGTAAGGGTGGAGTGGTCAAGATCGGATACTTCGGAGGTGAAGTAATGCTGGATAACTTCCCGCGCACCGGTACTCCTGGCGAGCCCGGGTTCAGAGATCTAGCCGCGCTGAACACCATGACCGACATTGATCATCTTCGTTCGCTAGAACTATTGGCGAACCTGACCTACCCGAATGGCGATGATAAGGAAAATCGCGCGCTGACCCTGAACGCTGAAAACGATTCTCCGGCGGGAAAAGCTCTGCTGAAGCGAGGCGACTTGGTGGTTAAGTTCAACGGCAAGCCCGTGAAGAGCGGTCGCGATGTGCGCCTTGGGATTCTGGAATCCGAAGCTGGAAAAGAATTTGAAGTTGAGGTTCGTCGGGTGGAGAAGGGATCCATCCAGGAACTGACCTTGAAGGTTACGCTTCTGAAGGAAAAGCCGAAGAAGCAGTAAATTAGAAGGCCCCCATAATAGGGGCCTTTTTATTCGCAAAAAGGGTGTTGACATGGAATATGGCAGGTGTATACTTATCCCTACGAATGACATTACTGTTTTGCAATGCGGCGCGCTAAA
>CAZJFE010000024.1:0-10684 GCA_964545345.1 uncultured Candidatus Saccharibacteria bacterium
CGAACCCCGGCCTCGCCCATGCCATGGGAGCGTAATACCGTTTTACTATAGGCCCGAGTGCGCGTAGCGCAGGAGGGCGTGCCAGAAATTATCAACGGAGGTTGATACCTATAATAGCAAGCTTTCCAGGTTCGCCGCTACCGCGGCGAAAAGCTTTTCTATAGGCCCTCGTTGAAAGTATTGTATATTTTGGCTTAGATTAAGTCAAAATTTGTGCCCTCGCGAGGAATCGAACCTCAATTTACTCGTTAGGAGTGAGTCGTTCTGACCATTGAACTACGAGGGCGCTATTTCTATCGCTTTCTCCTTAATCTAGCTTAAATCAGATAAATATGCTACAATTACTGACATAAGCTTATTTAAGCTTAAAAGGTCCAAAACTTTAAATAATCTCATTTAAATGGAATATACTGGCTATTGCGTTAAGTGCAAAGCGAAAGATCGCAAAATGCTTAACGGTCAGGAAGTGGACATGGCTGGAAAGGGAGGCAAAACTCGGAAGGCCGCTACCGGCACTTGCGAAGTTTGCGGAACCAAGATGTTCAAGATTCTCCCGAATCCTAAATAGTATTTGTTAAGGCCTTAACAAATATAAGGCGGAACGCCTGGTGAATAACCGGGCGTTTTGCTAGGGAGGAGTGCCAGAGAGGCCGAATGGGCCGCACTCGAAATGCGGTATGCCCGAAAGGGCATCGAAGGTTCGAATCCTTCCTCCTCCGCAAATTTTCGAATCGCCGTTTGGCGATAAGAAAATTTTTGTGTAGATTCGGACCGAGCAAAACCCCGATCAGGAAGGCGCTCGGAAACCGAAGGTGTCCGACTGGGGGCCGGGGTTTTGCGAATGGTTCGGCGAGGCTTGGGACTATCCAGTACAAGCCGAAGCGCAAATCCAATTTCCTCCTCCGCATCGGGCCTATAGTTCAGTGGTAGAACGCCTCGTTTGCAACGAGGAGGGGGGAGTTCGATTCTCCCTAGGTCCACAAAATTGATTCAATGTTCAATCAATTCAAAAAAAATTGGAAATCAGGTTTGACGGTCGCGTTGGTTTCTATGCCGCTTTCGGTTTCTTTAGCCGTGGCCGCGCATTCCACTCCCGTGGCGGGTATCGTCACGGCGGTTTGGGCCGGCCTGATTGCTTCATTCCTCGGCGGCAGTAATTTCAATATCGTTGGTCCTACCGGCGCGTTGAGCGGAATTTTGGCGACCTACGCCATCGCGCATGGCGTGAGCGCGTTACCAATGTTGGCGATAATGGCCGGCGTGATTATTTTGATTGCCTTCGTTCTGAAGTTGGAACGCTACCTGGTTTTTGTCCCGGCGAGCACGATCCATGGATTTACTTTGGGTGTGGCCTTCATTATCGGACTGAACCAATTGAATTTTGCCTTCGGGTTGAGTAATTTACCGGCGCATGAGCGCTTTTTTGAAAATGTGCTTGAATCGCTAAAGCACCTTTCTGATATTTCCTGGCCGGCTTTTTTTATTTTCTCCCTGTTCCTTCTGGCTCTATTCGTCCTTTTAAAAATTACTCCGAAAGTTCCGGGAGCTATCATTCTTGCTCCGATCGGTATCGTCATTGGTTATTTCGCGGACATCGGGAAATTGCCTTTCACTTTGCAGACTCTTGGGGACCGGTTCGGGGCGATCACTCCCAGCTTGTTTTTGACTCATGACTGGTTTTTTGATTTCCACGCGATTATTCCGGCAGCCACAGTGGCCTTAGTTGCCATCTTGGAAACTATGTTATCGGCGAAGATCGCCGACGGCATGACTAAAACTAAGTATGACCGGCGGAAGGAGATGTTGGGGTTGGGTCTGGCGAACGTCGCCTCCGGGTTGGCTGGCGGTATACCGGCAACGGCCGCTCTGGCTCGGACAGCGTTAAACATCAAGACGGGAGCGACCGGCAAGACCTCGGCGACTATTAATAGTTTGGCGGTAGCGCTGATTTCATTAGCCCTACTGGGATATTTCGTTCATATCCCGTTGGCGGTAATCGCGGCGATTTTGGTTTTCACGGCGGTTCGGATGGTGGAGGCGCATCATTTTCTCCGGATGTACCGGTTTGATAAGAAAAGTTTTGTGATCGCGGCGGTGGTAGCGGTAGTCACTATTTACGAAGATCCGATTGTTGGTATTTTGTTCGGAACGGCGATTTCGCTGATGCTCTTCATGGAAAAACTTTCCAAGGGGCAATTTGAGCTGATCATCAACGATGAGAACAAAAAAATCGTCCAGCATATTACCGGCGAGGAAATTGAAAAGATAAACCAGGAGTCCGACTCCCTCGTTTATTCCATCAAGGGGCAGTTGGCCTACATTAACGCGCAGGCGCACGTTGCCCGCTTTGAATCCAGCTTGAACGGATACAAGCATATCGTTTTACGGCTTAGAGAACTATATTTCATTGATCTTGATGGCGTGGACGCGCTTAGTGAAATTATTGATTTGATTCACGGACAGGGGAGGGAGGTACTGATTACCGGAGCAAATCCTTTAATTCGCGATATGCTTCACGACAGCCGGCAATTCCAGGACTTGGTTAAGGCGGGGTTGGTGTTTAACAGAACATCGGATGCCCTTAAACATTTGGGGTATCAGCTTGAGGCCTCGTATCATCGGGAGCAGGTTGGCTAGGGATTTTTCGGAGTTTCGGATATAATTTTCTCAGAACTTTAGTAGGAGGTAAGTATGCCGGATCGTTTCCGAGATGA
This sequence comes from uncultured Candidatus Saccharibacteria bacterium, assembly GCA_964545345.1. GTDB lineage: Bacteria > Patescibacteriota > Minisyncoccia > UBA6257 > WO2-44-18 > JAUSKF01. Next base: position 2,715 of record CAZJFE010000024.1, read on the forward strand.
AGTTTTGAAAGATTTGGAAAAGAATCCTGATAATCACAGACATCAGACTCACGATGATTTGATCGCTTGTTGCACGGTTTCGCATCACGGAAAACCGGCTTTAGATTTGTCGTTGATGGATGAGCACGCGCGCCGTTTGCCGATCGCCTGGAACGGCGGATCGCCGTGCGATGTTTTTGAAGGTCCGTGTTCTTGCGGCGCCTGGCATCACAAGGGTGAGCCGAGAAATTGGGTAATTAAGAATCCGCCTTGGTAAGAGGCGGATTTTTTTGTTAAAATTTCTATAGTTTTTTAAAAAAAGAGGAGGCTTAGTGAAGCAATATTTGGACACCATGAAAGATGTTTTGGAAAATGGAGATCCACGACCTGACCGGACTGGTGTCGGCAACCGCGCTTCTTGGGTGCGAGTACTCCGCTTTGATTTCGCTGATGGTTTTCCGATCGTGACGACTAAGTTTGTCCCATTCAAATTAGTTAAGGCCGAACTTCTTTGGTTTCTCACCGGCAGTTCAAATGTAAAAGAGTTGCAAGCGTTGGGGTGCCATATTTGGGATGCTAACGCTGAGGCGCCGTATTGGAAGCCGAAAGCAAAATTTGATGGCGATCTTGGGAGAATCTATGGAGTTCAATGGCGGAAATGGCGTTCCTACGGTGGAATTGAAATAGACCAGTTAGGCGAGGTGATTGAGAGAATCAAAAAAGATCCTTTTGATCGTAGACTGGTTGTGACGGCCTGGAATCCCGCCGAGCTTGGGCTGATGGCTCTGCCGCCGTGCCACATGATTTTTCAGTTTGATGTTTCCAGTAAGGGAGAACTTTCACTGAATATGGTTCAGCGCAGTTGTGATATGTTCCTAGGAGTGCCGTTCAATATCTCTTCTTACGCGCTTTTGCTAGCTATGGTAGCCCAGGTTACCGGGTTGAAGCCAAAGGAGGTTGTGGTCACTTTGAACAATGCTCATATTTACAACAACCACGTGGATCAAGTAAGGGAACAATTGGATCGGAATCCGTTTTCGTTACCGAAGCTCTGGCTGAATCCGGATGTGAAAAGTATTGATGATTTCAAGATGGACGATATCAAGCTGATTGGTTACAAACATCATCCGGCCATCAAAGGAGATATGGCGGTATGAGAATTTCACTAATTGCCGCGCTTGGAAGAAATTGGGTGATCGGAAATGAAAATAAGTTGCCCTGGCATCTGCCGGCGGATTTGAAAAGATTCCGGGAGTTAACCAAAAATCACACGGTGGTGATGGGTCGAAAGACGGCGGAATCGCTTGGTTGGAAACCTCTGAAGGATCGCTTGAATCTGGTGCTGACCAATTCACTGGCGCAGGTAGGGAAGGGATTTCAAGCAGTCAGAAAAATTCGCGACGCTATCTCGGTGGCGGAGATGACAGGGGAGCAGGAGCTCTTCTTTATTGGCGGGGCGCAGGTTTTTGAAGCCGCCCTGCCGCTAGTGGATCGAATGTATTTGACCATCGTCAACGCTGATTTTGAAGGTGACATCTGCTTTCCGGAAATTGATTTTGGTGATGACCGGCTTTGGGATCTGAAGCAGGCCGAAACCAAGCCGCCCGATTCTAAGAATTTGTATGAACTACACTTCACGGTTTGGGATAGAATGATTGGAAATTATAAACCCGCGCTAGAATAACGCGGGTTTTTATTTTTCATTAGGAACGATGGAAGGAACGCGCCCCAAACTCATTTCCTTATTTTTTCGGACGGGGCCGACGAAGATCTCGGCATCTCCACATTGCATCATAATTTCCGCGACGCCTTTTTGGTTGAACTGATCAGCGCAACGGAAGGGCTTTGTTGAGAAAACTGATTTCCCGCGCAAATACCAGAAAAGTGTCCAGGCGTAGGAGTAAATAATGGAGGTTTCCATTTTGTACGGAACTAACCCACATTCTTTAGCGCCCACCAGAGTTTTAGCCGGCCGCACAATTCCGGATAGCAGGTACCATTTATCTGCTTGGAAGCTACGGCTAAGATAGTAGTTGATCATCGCGTACAGCCACTGCAAGTTGGCTGGTTCAGGCAAATCAAGATTATTCCTCTTTTCCACGGCCGCGGCGGAAATCTCCGGGAACCGTTTTTCAAATCCTGTTTTGATTTCCGAATACTGCAGATTTTTCGGCAAATTTCCAAAAGGCACCACCGGGAAAAGGACGTATTGGAATTGCTTGGCGCTCAGGCCATAAAGAGTTTTTCGGTGGAAAGGGATCTCTTTATAATCAGCGGGTTTAACCCATGCTTTACATTCCGGGAAAAGTTCCAAAACTTCTTCAATTGAAATAAATGAGCGCCCCATGATCTTGGCGGCGCTCTCCTGCGTGGTAAAACTTGGCGCCTTGTTCATGAGGGGTCCTTTAATGATCTACATTCAATATAAAGCCGGTTGACTTAATCCGCAACGGAGGCGATAATATTTCTCGGCACATTAATCGGAGCGTCTGAGGTGATCAAGATCGGTGAGTTGTCGAAAATCTGGACTCCGGAAGACGATATCTATCCATCGGGGATGCTGGAAGGTGTCGCGGAAGGAATCAATTGTCTGATTCCGGTACTTTCTAGGAATGCCGAGTCAATCTCTGCTGGCGATCTAGAATATATTCTCAGCCAGAGCAATTTTCATCTCATCTTTGCTATGGATGACGTCTGGCCGGACTTTACCCGTCAGGTGGTTGGGATGGCCTTAATCTTTTTTGTTCAGCGTCCGGAAGGATGGCTTGGTCAAATCCACAGCGTGGTAGTTGATAAATCCTACCGCGGCCAGCATATAGGGAGCGGATTATTGAAAGCATTGTTGGCCGAAGCTGATTTGATGGCTAAGAAGTTGAATAAGAAGATTAAAGTTGAGTTGACGAGCAATCCCAATAACGCTGATCGCGCGACGGCGATTAAGATGTATGAAAAATACGGATTTAAGATGGCGGCGTTAGCAGTGGATCAGGACGGAACAAATTTATATCGGCTTGTCGTAACGCCCTAAAGGCGTTACTTTTTTAAAGAGGGAAGCGTGCCTGAGCGGTTTAAAGGGCTTGTCTTGAAAACAAGTAGGTCAGAAATGGCCTCGGAGGTTCGAATCCTCCCGCTTCCGCCAAGTTTTACCTTCAAGCGAGGTAATTTTATTTTTCCGGTTTTCGTGTTATTTTATAGTCGGTTCTTAAATAGAGGATATATGGATACTAGGAGCGATGCGACGGTCATCACCGGAGGCAGTAGCGGTATCGGGCGGGCGATTGCTTTTAGGATGGTCAAAGAAGGAAAGGTTTTAGTTGTTGGCCTGACGGAAAGCAAGCTTCAGTCCATGTGTAATCAGCTTAACGCTATTAGTTTTATTAACGGTGTCGGTATTCAAGCGGCTTACATCGCTGGAGATGTTGCTGATGAGGAAACGGCCGCGCGAGCCCTACGTCTCGTGGAGATGAATAGATGGACTGTGAAAAACCTTATTTGCAACGCCGGCATCGGAAAGAGCGGAGCCGTGGAAAGTTACGGTTCGGAAATGTGGCGTCGAGTTTTTGATGTTAACGTTCACGGCGCTTTCTACTTTGTGAAGCAGTTTTTGCCTGGGATGTTGGAGCGAAAGAGCGGAAATATTGTTTTGATGAGTAGTACGGCCGGATTGCGTGGTTTCAAATATGTTTCCGCTTACACCGCCACCAAGCACGCGCTGGTTGGTTTTGCTAAATCCATCGCGCAGGAACACGGCAAGCGGGGAATCGTCGCGGTGCCGTTCTGTCCTGGCTACGTGGATACGGAAATGACCACGCGAACGATTCGCGGTCTGATGGAGCGAAGCAAAATTTCTGAGGAAGAGGCGCGCGCCAAAATTGCCAAGATTAATCCGCAAGATAGGATTATTCCCCCGGAAGAAATCGCAGAGATGGCCGCCTTCGTCTGTTCCGGAAAAGTTCCATCGCTGAGCGGTTGGCCCCTTTCCCTAAGCGGAGGCGAGGTGTGACCAAGGAGCAACGGATCATTATCGGAATAGCGAACTGGTTGCGAAACAACGTTTCCGGAGATTTGGGTCTGCTAGTTCCGGTCAGTGGCGGTTCCGACAGCGCCCTATGTTTCTGGCTATGCAACCAAGTTTTTCCCAACAAGACCGTTGGTGTTTACGCGGGCGCTGATTTACGGGAAAGAAAGTGGTTTGAATCGGTGGGGCGGGTGCGTTTCATAGAGCCGCCGTCCTTCAGCTCCAACGCGGAAATTTTCCGCTGGGCGAAATTCTTGGAGATTTGTTATCAGGAAAGACGTGTCTTGATTGGCACTAGAAATCGGATGGAAGATTTGCTCGGCGGTTACAGCTTGGCCAGCCGACTGGCGACCGTTCTGCCGCTTGCGGGTGTTTGGAAATCGGATGTTCTGAAATGCTGTGAAGCGCTCGGAGTTCCTCCGGCGATTACCGATTCCAGTCGCAAAGCCGATCCGGATTGCGGTCGTCCCCAGGAGATGGCGGAAATTCCGATGGGAGTCATTGAGCGATTTTTGAAAGTAAAAAGCGGTTTGAAAAAACCCAGCCATCTGCGCGGCGTTTCCAAAGCGCAACGTGATTATCTGGAGAAGATGTATTCTCAAAACGTTTACAAGCTGGATTTACCGGAAAAAGGTCCGGTGATTGAATAAAAAGCCCCTCATTTTTATGAGGGGTTAAGCCCCCTATTTCCACATCAGCTCTCGTCGCGTTGCAAGCTAAAATGCTTGTTTCGCGAGGAGCGAGGAGGCAGGAATAGACTTTATTTCAACGACGAGCGACATAGCGAACAAGCATTTTAGCCGCAACCCGGAAGGGATGCGGCTATTTTATTTCATAACTGTGTCATTCCTCCTCGGCGTAGGGTATACGCCATCGTCGTCATTCCTTGTTCTGAAAATAAAATCTGCCGCATCGCGGCAGAGATTGATGTGAAAATAGGGGGCCATTATGCAATTTCCCACGGGAAGCGAATCCATTTTTCGGTCTTTTCCCGAATCCAAATATCCGGCGGATTTTTGCTTTGTTTATGAAGATACCAGGTAGCCCGGAAAAACTTTTTGTAGATGCATAGCGCTTTTCCAGTGTCGGAGATATCGTCCACTACCAGAGTTTCGTCGCGCCACTCCTGACACTTTTTTTGTACCGCTAGCCATTTTTCTTCATCGCTCAAGCCCGGACTGCATTTTTGCTCCCAGCGCGCCCGTAACTCCATCATTGTTTTCAGCAGACTTCCGTTGACGACCGGGATGTCGTTCATCCGATGTGACAGCCAGGTGGCAATCGGCCAACCGCCGCGAGGCGGAGCGTAAATTCTTTTGAATTTTCTCCCCGTGCCTTTAATCGCGTTCGCTAGCTTATCCATATCCGCATTGAGTTGTTCCGGCGAGATAATTTCTTGCTCTACTCCAAGCGGGACTGCTACCAAGGCGTTCTCCTTTTTTGGGTTTGCCGTATCAAGAACTGCTTCAATTTTATGATAAAATTTGCTTAAGGGCAATAAACAAGCTTTTCGCCCTATTTATGTGAAGGATGAATATAACTAGAGACATACTACAGCGTTCCTTCTGGGCCCTTCCGATCGGGGAGGTTTTAGATATTTTAGAAACCACTAGGGGTGGATTAAGTGCGGATGAAGTGAAGGAACGCAGGCATATTTTCGGAAGGGGAGATTTGCCGAAAAAAATGCGGCTTTCGGCTTTGAAGATCTTTTTTGGGCAATTTAAGAGTCCGCTGCTTTTGCTGTTGTTGGGGGCGAGCGGAGTTACTTTATTTCTGAAAGATTGGAAGGACGCGGGTGTGATTCTCGCGGCGGTCGCGGCCAACATTATTCTCGGTTTTTATCAGGAAAATAAGGCGGAAGCATCCCTGTCGCATTTGAAAACTTACATCATTGAGCGGACCAGAGTTTTTCGCGACGGGCACGAAATTGAAGAAGACGCCGCGGAGTTGGTTCCGGGCGACATTATTCATCTTGCTCAAGGCGATCGCGTGCCGGCGGATTGCCGGCTGATTTATTTAAATGACTTTGTGGTTGATGAGGCAATTCTCACAGGAGAATCATTGCCGGTTAATAAAACTACCGAGCCATCCAGTTTCAAGGCGGTATTGGCCGATCGGAAATCCATGGTTTTCAACGGAACACTGGTGGTGCAGGGTTTCGCCAACGCGGTAGTTTGCGCGACCGGCAAAGATACCGAGCTAGGAAAGATCGCTAGCTTTGTGGCGGCATCCGAAAAGGAAACTACGCCACTGCAGAAAGCGATTCTGCGCTTCAGCATGAAAACCAGCGTAATTTTGTTGGCGCTGACTCTAGTTGTCTTCTTCCTGGGACTTTATGCGGGTAAACCGATTTTAGATATGTTTTTGATTGCCGTGGCGATCGCCGTGGCGGCCGTGCCAGAAGGTCTCCCTGTCGCTCTGACGGTGATTCTGGCGATTGGCGTGCAGAGGTTGGCCAAGAAGAACGGTATTGTGCGTAAATTGTTAGCGGCGGAAACTTTGGGAAATACTTCCATTATTTTGACCGACAAAACCGGAACGTTGACGGAGGCGAAGATGGAACTTTCTAAAATATCTGTGTTCGCTTCGGACTATTCCGAAGAGGAGGTAATTCGTCTCGCGCTTTTAAATACTGACGTGGTGGTGGAAAATGTTCGCGAGCATTATTCCAAATGGCGCCTGATTGGCCGTCCGCTTGAGGCCGCGATGGTGAAGGCCGCCGCCCGGGTCGGTATTTTAATTAATGAAGTAAAAAAGAAAGTAGAGTTGCTGGATTATTTGCCGTTTACTTCCAAGAATAAATTTTCCGCTTCCCTGTCTAAGAGTGAGAGCGGTTTAGTGATGGCGGTTTTTGGAGCGCCGGAGATTTTATTAAAAAATTCCGATCTTCCCGAAACGCGTAAGCAGGAACTAATTAAAGAGGTAGATAAGATGGCTTATAGTGGCGAGAGAGTTTTGGGGCTGGCTATTCGGACGTTCTCTACCGACCAAGAAATCTCTTTACGGGAGAAGGGTAATTTAGAACAATTGCATTTTCTTGGCACGATTTCTTTTAGAGATCCGTTGAGATTGGGAGCAAAGGAAGCGATTCAGAAAGTCCGGCAGGCGGGTGTGCGCACTTTAATTGTGACCGGTGATCACCGCGGCACGGCCGAATCAGTGGCCGAAGCATTGGGATTTCATGTGGATAGAGATGAGGTGATTGATGGCGCGGAATTGGATTCGCTTTCGGATGTAGAATTGAAGAAACGGCTTTCAATTTTGCAGATTGTCGCGCGAGTTAGCCCGGAGGGGAAATTGAGGATCGCTAAAGCATTCAAGGAATTGGGAGAAGTGGTAGCGATGACTGGCGATGGCATTAACGACGCGGCTTCTTTGAAAGAAGCAGACATCGGCATTGCCATGGGTTCCGGAACGGATGTAGCGAAAGATGTTTCCGATCTGGTGTTATTAGATGATAATTTCTCCACCATCGTGGCGGCGATTGAGGAGGGTAGGCGAATTTTGGAAAACATCCGTAAGGTGATTGTTTATCTTTTTTCTTCGCTCTTTGGTGAATTGATTTTAATCGGCGGGGCGATTATTGCCGGTCTGGATCTACCGCTGACCGCTATTCAAATTCTTTTCGTGAATTTCATCGCTGATACTTTCCCGGCATTGGCGTTGGCTTTTGAAGATCATGGTGAATATTTAGGGCATAAGCGAAAGAAGAAAGGGGTGAATTTATTTGATAAAGAAATGGCGTTTTTAACTTTCTTGATCGGCGCTCCGACCAGCGTGATTTATTTCGCCCTATACTACTATTTGGTTCAACTTGGATTTGATATTGAGATTGTGAAGACTGCTATGTTTGCGACTTTCGCTGGTTCCTCCCTGTTCGTTATTTTTTCCGTCAGCAGTTTGCGCCGGTCCGTGTTTACCTACAACCCCTTCCATAATCCCTTATTGCTGGGCGGGGTGGTGCTGGGATTAG
>CAZJFE010000025.1:0-10381 GCA_964545345.1 uncultured Candidatus Saccharibacteria bacterium
GTTGACACCAATAGACCATATATGTTAATCTTGAAGCCGTTAAAGCACCAATAAAAATTTAACCAATTAAAAAAATGTTCGAAGTGTCCAAATTATCTAATTTAATAAAGGTCTGCCTGGCCGGTCTGAATGATCGCCAGCAAGAAATTGTGGAAGGTCGTTATGGCTTAAACAAAGCCGAGTCTTTGACTTTGGCTGAGTTGGGCACCGATTATGGTTTGACTCGCGAACGAGTTCGCCAGATTGAAGCCCTGGCCTTGAAAGCTACCCGCCAAAAAGCGGAAGGCGCCGAGTTTGGCGATTTCGCGAAAGCGGTTGCTTCTATTTTGAAATCTGTTGGCGGCGTAAAGCGGGAGGACGCGCTCGTTGCTGATCTGGTTAAAGTCAGCAATATTTCTCCGGAGCAATCCAATCGTATTAAATTTTTATTGGAAATTTGCGGTAAATTCAATTACTCCAAAGATGATAAGGACTTCCACCCCTATTGGTATTTAGGTGAAGCCGATCAGAAAAAGGCGGTTTCTTTTATCGGTAATTTGGTAAAAATCGCCGATCGCGGAAACTTTGCCGCTAGCTTTGCCTCTGCCGCTAAGAATTCCGGTTTGTCCGAAGCTGTAGCTAAGAACTATGCTTCTATCTCCAAGAAAGTGGCCGTCAATCTTTACGGCGACCTCGGTCTTTCCGACTGGCCGGAAATTAATCCGAAGACCGCGCGGGATTGGGCTTACTTGGTTTTAAAGAAACAGCAAAAGCCGTTGCACTTCAACGACATCGCTTCTTTGGTAACCAAAATGCGCAACAAATCCGCGCATGCGCCGACTGTTCACAATGAATTAATCAAAGATGAGAACTTTGTCTTGGTTGGCAAAGGCACTTACACTTTGAAGGAATTCGGTGTTACTCCGGGAACCGCCCGCGAGATCATTGCTCACTACCTGAAAAAGCATGGCCCGTTGGCGGCTAAAGATGTTGTGAAGATGGTTTTGAAGGAACGGTTGTTTAAAGAGAATACTATTTTAATCAACTTGCAGAATCGCCGGAACTTCAAGCGGATGGATGATGGACGGTATTCGGTTCTAGCTTAAAGTCAGAGCACGAATCCCCCTAGATAAGGGGGATTCGCTTAAGTAGGATGGTATAATTAGTTTGTGGCAGAATTTTTCACAGGAATTTTAAATAGCATTTTTTCAGTTATCGCCGCCACCTGGTGGGTAGCCCTCCCGGTAGCGCTTTTTTGGGTTTTTTGGCGTCTCTGGATCTATTATATTTACGTTGATTACTTAAAGGCGCTGAACTGGATTGTCTTAGAAGTTAAGGTTCCGGCCAACATTGAAAAGACTCCTAAGTCCATGGAGCAGGTTTTTGCCGCGGTCTATGGAATTTATTCCTTCGGTTTTCGGTTATTCCAAATTTATTTAGAAGGTCATTTGCGCGAAGATTGGATCTCTTTTGAATTGGTTGGTTTTTCCGGCGGTGTCCATTTCTATATCCGCACTCCTTCTATGTACAAGGGCATTATTGAATCGTCCATATACGCCCAATATCCGGATGCTGAAGTTCACCAAGTGCCAGATTATATGGATATTTATCCGCGCACTTTGCCGAATGAAACTTACGACATTTGGGGAACCGACTATCATCTGATCCGCAACAATGCTTACCCGATAAAAACCTACGAAGAGTTTGAAGAGAACATTGATGAGCGTCGTCTTGATCCGATCGCGGCAATTACGGAAGTGATGTCTAAATTGAAGAATGACGAGATGATCGCCATTCAGATTTTCGTCAGCCCAACCGGGCCGGACGATGGGTATGATTGGAAGGGGGAAAGCGAGGCGGTGCGGGATAAGTTAGCTGGTCGGAAAAAAGCTAAACCGCCAAGTTTCGCGGCGGCGATCTGGGAATTTTTCGCCAATTTTTTCAAGGCCCCGCATACCTATCCGGAATGGTCCGGCGCGGAACAACCGAAGGATGATCCGGGCAAGCTTTTGAATATGACGGGAGGCGAGCGGGACGTAATGGAGGCGATTGAAAAGAAGATCAGCAAATTGGGATTTGAAACCAACATCCGTTTCGTTTTTATTGATCGTCGCGATAGCTTCACCCGTTCTCATATCGGAGCGGTCATGGCGACTTTCCATCAGTTCACCGCCCAGAATTTAAACGGATTCCGTCCGAACGTGGATACCTTCACGATCATCCGCGGCAACGTGAAAGCTTTTAAAAATACCCGGATGTGGTATCGCAAGCGTCGGATGTGGGAATCCTTTAAGAGGTTGTATTGGCCGAGGCGAACTTCCATTTTAAACACGGAAGAATTAGCGACTTTGTATCACTTCCCGAGCATCGTGGTGGAAGCTCCGTTATTGCGACGCTTGGGAGCCAAAAAAGGCGAACCTCCGGCCGGTCTTCCAATAGAATAATATGGCAAAAGACGTCAACATATTCGGACAAGTCAGTTTCCGTGGTTCCACCACGCGATTTGGTATTAAACAGGACGACCGGCGTCGTCATATGTATCTGATCGGTAAGACCGGTATGGGAAAGACGACCACGATGGAAAATATGGTTATCTCCGATATTATGAACGGTCATGGTGTCGGCGTAATGGACCCGCACGGTGATTTCGCCGAGAAGATGTTGGATTTCGTTCCAAAGGAGCGTCTTAAAGATGTGGTTTATTTTGATCCGTCGGATATTGATTATCCGATCGCCTTCAATCCTTTAGAGCAGGTACAGGACGAATTCCGTTATTTGGTAGCTTCCGGCTTGATGGGCGTGTTCAAAAAGATTTGGCCGGACGTCTGGTCTCCCCGTATGGAATACATTTTGAACAACGCTTTACTGACTATGTTGGAGTTCCCGGATTCTAATATGCTGGGCGTGCAACGTCTGCTTTCGGATAAGGATTATCGGAAAACCAAAGTAGACGCCTTGAAGGACCCGGTTATCAAAGGTTTCTGGGTCAATGAGTTTTCCCGTTACTCTCAGAAGTTTGAAACGGAAGCGACGGCGGCCATTCAAAACAAGATCGGTCAGTTTGTGGCTAATCCGTTGGTGCGCAATATTTTGGGCCAAAATAAGTCGGCGCTTAATCTTCGTGAAGCGATAGATCAGCGGAAGATTCTTATTTTTAATTTGTCTAAAGGAAAGATCGGAGAAGACAACTCGGCCTTGCTCGGTTCCATGATTATCACCAAGCTTCAATTGGCGGCTATGTCTCGCGTGGATATTCCGGAGCAGGATCGTAAAGATTTTTATCTTTATGTAGATGAGTTTCAAAACTTCGCCACCGATTCTTTCGCCAACATTTTGTCCGAGGCGCGTAAATATCGCTTGTGCCTGATTCTGGCCCACCAATATATCCGTCAATTGGTACATGATTTGAATACGAAAGTGAGGGATGCGGTTTTCGGTAATGTCGGCACGATTGTTACCTTCCGGGTAGGTGGAGAGGACGCGGAGTTTTTGGAAAAGGAATTTATGCCGGATTTTGAAGCGGTAGATATTGTTAATCTCGCCAAAGCGCAGGTTTACATCAAATTAATGATTGATGGGGTTTCTTCCCGTCCTTTCTCCGCTATGGGACTGCCGCCGGTTAAATCACCGGCTGTCTCTTATCGCGATTTAATTATTGAACACTCCCGGAAGACTTATGCGACTCCAATCAAGGAAGTTTCCGATAAGATTGCTAAGGAATTCATGCCGGTGGAATCAGTTGATGACCGGGAGCCGAGCGGAGGCGGAGATTTTCGTAAACCTCGGATGGATGGGGGTGGAGATTTTCGCAAACCAAAACCGGCCGGCGGATCTTCCTTCGGAGGAGGAGATTTCCGAACGCCTCGTCCCGCTGTTAACGATATTCGGCCAACTCCCGCGGCCCCTCCCAAACCTAGCTTTGTGGAAAAGCTAGTCAGTTTGATACCGAAAATAGGCAATTCCGAGCCAGCGACACCAGTAAAACCAAAAGTTGTGGCCGCAGTTCCTCCAAGGCCGCCGGTTAAGCCGATAGCGCCACCGGCTCCGAAACCAGTTGTTCCTTCTGTGGAATTGAAACCGGCCACGCCGAAACCGATGTCTTTAAGCGAACTCAAGCCGAGATCTGATGTTGTTAAAGAAAAAAAGCCGGTAGATGTTAGCGCTCTCCGCGAAGCTCTCAAAGAATCTTTAGCGAAAAAGAAGGACAATCCCTAAGTTCTAATATCTAATTTCCAATCAATCTCTAATTCAAAAATTACTAATTGATTGGCAATTAGTAATTAGGTGTTAGTAATTCTTTCCAAAACTACTCCTTACTTTTTTCTACCCGCTCCACATAATCTCCCGTCTCGGTATTTACTTTGATAATGTCGCCGCTGTTTACGAAGAGGGGAACCTGCACGATTGCTCCGGTTTCTAGCGTAGCCGATTTGGTGCCTCCCTGGGCGGTATTGCCGCGTTCGCCCGGAGGAGTCTCGGTGATTTTCAAATCCATTTTGATAGATGGCTTGATGCTTAAGATTAAATCTCCGAATTTCAGAGCGGTTACCAGATTGTTCGGTTTCATAAATTTTCCGCCGATGCCAACCTGTTCTTCGGTTAGCGAGAACCGGGCGGCAGGGTTGTCTTTTTTGCAGAACCAAAACAGGCCTTTGGTGTTGTAGAGATATTTTACTTCTTCCCGCACAATTTCCGCTTCTTCAAAAGATTCGCTGGAGTGGAAGTTTTGTTCCACAACTTTTCCAGAAATCAGGTTCTTCAGCTTGCATTTCGCCACCGGTTTACGCTGTTGCATGCGCAAAAACGCGTACTCCATTACTTCATACGGCTCGCCATTCATCGTGAAGATCACTCCCTTTTTTAGATCGTTATAAGCCAACATTCTTAGTATTTTAACCCAGTAGGGTCATTTCTTCAACCTTTACATATTTCAACATTTCAGGTACAATATCCGCAGCTCGTCCCTTACATAGTTTATGTGAGGGATTCAACTCAAGGAGAATCCCATGGCTTGGTACTGGTGGGTGGCTTGCGCGCTTGGTTATGCTGGCGCCGGAGCGGCAGTAACTTATTTCTGGGCATTCTTGGACTGTGGCGAACATTACCTTGCCGACGGTACTAAGAAGAAGAATGACGACGATGGTGAAGAAGTGCTCATTTTTATATTCTGGCCGATTTGCCTACCAATTGTCATTGGCTGGATGGCCCGGAATAACAGAGAAAATAAAGCGCAGGAAAAAACCAAAACCGAGAGCAGCTCTTGTGAGCAATCCGAAACATCGAAAGGAGCAAAGTAATGGCCTGGTACTGGTGGGTGCTGGCTCCGTGCTTGCTGTACGCGGCGACCGGTGGGTTCTGTGGTTTGTGCGCATTTTATGGATTTGTAACAGACCGGTGGGGCCAGACTAAGAATGTTAGCTCCCAAGAGCTTCGTGAGTTGATTATCGCGTTTTTCGCGATAGTTTTGTTCGGCCCCTTCTTTATTGCTTATGGGTTGGTGACGCGACGACCCTCCCCGCGGTAACGCGGGTTCTTCTTTTTCAAAATTTGTGCTATTATCACGGCAGCTTGTCCCTTACATAATCTATGTGAGGGATTCATTTCGAGGAGAATCCCATGGCCTGGTATGGGTGGGTAATCACCGCACTCGGCGCCTACATAGTCCTTTACTTTCTAGTAGTTTTTGTCGGCGTGATTGATTGGATGGTATTGAGTGAATCCAAATTTTTGTTTAATGCGCACATGTGCATCATTGCGTTAATCTTTCCGCTTATAGCTTTTTGCCCCTTTGTGATGTTTGTTCCAGAGTACCGGCTAGCAAACAAAAAAAAGAAGATGGAAGATGCGAAAAAACCGCCCCGATAGACATCGGGGCTTTTTTGTTCTAAACTCACGGCAGTCCAAGTAAGGGAGTAAGCAATGACTGGATTACTAACGTCATTGTTCGTCATCGGTGCCATCGCTTACTGTGTTGTTAAAATGATCAATAAGAAGAAGTGGGGCCGATAGACGATGATTATCTTCGACCTCTGCTGGGCATTCATCTTCGTTGCTATTCTGATCGGTGTGCTGTCGGTTGCTTTTGACGCTTTTATCTTTGCGGTTTGTCTGACCTACATACTGACGGCTGCTTCTAAAGATTGGTGTAAAAAGAAAGATTAGCTCCGCTTTACGACGGGGCTTTTTTATTTGCCAATTTTCTCCGCGAGTATGCGAGCGGTTTGAAAATTGAGCACCCCGCACATTTTGCGGCAAAAATATTTGCAAAAGCAATTAGAGCCGCAGGCGCTGCAGTTCGCAGAAACAAAGTGCAAAGGTTGACCTTGATACAAATTGTGCTGGGGTTAATTTTGTGGCATAATATCGCCAATGAAGAAGGGTAAGGTCTTTGTAGGAATGAGTGGCGGAGTGGATAGCTCCGTAGCCGCGGCATTGCTCAAAAAGCAGGGCTACGACGTGGTGGGTATTCATTTGAAGTGCTTCAACGTGGATGGCTGCGCCGCGCAAGATGCGGAAGATGCGCGCCGAGCGGCGGAGCATTTGAATATTCCTTTTTACACTTTTGATTACGAAAAAGAATATAAGAAGCGCGTGGTGGATTATATGGTGGCCGGCTACAAAAAAGGGATCACGCCGAATCCGGATGTGATGTGCAACAAAGAAATTAAATTCGGATTATTTTTTGATAAAGCGATGGAATTGGGAGCAGACTTCGTGGCGACGGGGCACTATGTCAGACGACTAACGACTAACGACAAACGACAGGTCAATAGTTCTGATCATAAGTCGTCAGTCGTAAGTCGTCAGTTGGCCGTCGCTAAAGACGGCAATAAAGATCAAAGTTATTTCCTTTGGGCTATCAAACCGGAGCATTTGAAGAAATGTTTATTTCCGATTGGGGAATATAAAAAGCCGCAGGTTAGGAAATTGGCAGAGAAATTTGGTCTACACAACGCCGCGAAAAAAGATTCGCAGGGAATTTGTTTTTTGGGTCAGGTGGATTTGCCGGATTTTCTGAAGAAATATATTAAGCCGAAGAAGGGCGTGATTGTGGATGTGCATGGCAATGAGCTGGGCGAGCACCACGGCGCGCATTTTTATACGATCGGCCAGAGGCACGGCATAAATATAACTAATAACAAACGACTCGCGACAAACGACGGGGATACAAAGCCGCATTACGTGGTTTCAAAAGATGTGAAGAATAATGTGCTGGTTGTGGCGGAAGAAGACGCCCCGGAACTCTATCGCAAGGAGGTTGAGCTTTCTGATGTTAATTTATTTCTTCCTGTCGTCAGTCGTACATCGTCAGTCTCTGTGTACGCCCGCGTCCGTTATCGCCAACCGGTTTCCCCGGCCCGCCTTGTCGTTCGTCGTTCGTCGTCAGTTATTCGTGGTAAGTCGTCAGTCGTTAGTTGTAAGTTAACTTTCGCCAAACCCGTAAGATTTGTCGCCTCCGGCCAGTCCGCCGTCTTCTACGACTCAAAAGGCGTAATGTTGGGAGGGGGGATTATAAAGTAATCCACAGGCCGTTTAGATTAACTTTGCTATAATAAAAATATGTTTGGGTGGATGGGTTCATTCATCGTAAGTATCGCTTATGCCGGGGCGGCGCTCCTCGGCAATTTGGGGTTGATGCCCCTCGCTGTTTTGACCGGAGAAAAACCGGTAACAGCGACCGTAGTTCAGCAAATTCCGGCTGAAGTTGATGCCGTTAAATCCGAGATTGAAATTTTAAAGCAAGAATTAGCCGCGATTAAAGCGGAAAAAGCCGCGCCACCGCCGGCGCCTGCTCCTAAACCAGCGCCTGCCCCGGCTCCTAAACCGAAACCAAAACCTGTCCCGGTTCCTGTGCCGGTTCCAGCTCCAGCTCCCGCGCCTGTACCGGTTCCCGTGCCCGTGCCCGTGCCCGTGCCCGTGCCCGTGCCCGTGCCCGTGCCTGTTCCAGTACCAGCTCCGGTTCCAGTTCCGGCGACTCCCGCTTTAGCGCCCGGACAATTTCTGACTCCCAGCGGAGCGATCGTTGACGCGAACGGCAATCTGATTTCCGCTCCGCCAAATACCACTCCGGCGCCAAGCCCGAGCTCAACTTCTCCAGCCCCCGCTCCGGTCCCGCCTTCTGACTGGCCGCCAGCCACAAATTCCACAGTTATCATCCCTCGTTATATCGCGATAGCGGTTGAGTTTAATCCGGCCTCTTCTTGTAACCAGTTAAGCTTCGGCGGCCAGGAGTTGAAGCTTTGCGAGCTTTATAAGAATTCCAAGAGTTCCTACACCTGGGTTTACACAGATTAATTTCCTTTTCTTTGCCGTAGCCGTATAATATCGTGCAATGCGTTTGCACGATATTTTTTTCTGGTTTGCCTGCTTTTTTCTGGTCGGCGTACTTGTCGCGAGTATCGCCGCCGGATTCGCTCATCCCTATTGGATTTCGGAGTTATTAGTTTTTATTTTATCGGCCGTTTTTCTTGTCGTCCGTCGTAAGTCGTTAGTGGCTAGTAGTAAGTTGTTCGTCGTCGGTCGTTCGTTGTTTGTTGTTTTGTCGTTAGCTTTGGGCGTCGCCTACTTCTTTACTTTTGATGTTTTGTATAAATCGGATCCGCCGCCATACGGCCAGAAAGTAGTTTTTTCCGGAATCGTCAGCGATCAGGAGCAGAGGATTGATAATCAGAAGCTGGTGGTGAGTAACATTCAAATCGCCACGCCACGTTACCCGGAATATAAATATGGCGATGAAATTAAGGTGACCGGTGTCATTAAAACTATTGAAGGGGATTGGGAAAATTATTTTAAAAAAGAAAACATCGCCGGCTTGATGGGTTTCCCGGAGATTGAGCTGATTTCCCGCGGCAACGGATCAAAAATAAAATCTGCTCTCCTGGAAGTCAAAGGATTCTTTATTTCCAGCTTCCGGAAAGTCTTCCCGTTTGATAAAGCGGCTTTTATGTCGGGTTTGGTGCTAGGCGAGACGGCGGAATTTTCCGATGAGTTCAAGGAAAAGTTAAGGGCAACCGGAACAAGCCACCTAGTCGCCCTTTCCGGCTACAACATCGCCATCATTGCGAGTACGGTTTCCAGTTTGCTCGGACTCTGGTGGTTTACTAAGCGTTTTACTTTCGCTGGGAGTACTCTGTTGATTTTTGCTTTCGTTTTAATGACGGGAGGCGAGGCCTCGGTGGTGCGGGCGGCAATCATGGGATTTTTAGTTTTACTAGCCGATAAATTCCGTCGGGTATACCATTTTCGCAATGCAGTAGCATTCACGGCCCTGGCGATGGTAGTCGTCAATCCGAAAGTCTTGGCTTTTGATATTGGTTTTCAGCTTTCCTTTATGGCGCTGATCGGCATCACCTATTTGAAGCCCTGGCTGGAGAAG
Organism: uncultured Candidatus Saccharibacteria bacterium; assembly: GCA_964545345.1. GTDB lineage: Bacteria > Patescibacteriota > Minisyncoccia > UBA6257 > WO2-44-18 > JAUSKF01. Next base: position 9,356 of record CAZJFE010000025.1, read on the forward strand.
CGACTGAAATGGGAAGGGCGCGCGGGTATTATTAATTGGCGGCAAAATTTGTTAACCACCTCCGCCGCTCAGGTGGCGGTCTTGCCAGTGATTTTGTATCATTTCGGAACCTTTTCTCCGATCGGAGTTTTGGCGAACGTTTTGATTTTGGAATTCATTCCGTTGACGATGTCGTTCGGATTTTTCATCGCCTTCGCCGCGATGATTTCCACGCCATTGGCCTGGATCATCAGCTGGCCCGCCAGCATCTTGATGGGCTACGAGTTGGGAGTTATTGATTTATGTTATCGAATAATAAATTTATTTATTTAGCTTTACTGATTTTGATTTCTGCCAACCTTTTTGTTTGGCGGGAGGCGGCTTTTGGCGAGAATAAAAATTTAGAGCTCTATTTTTTGGATGTTGGGCAGGGGGATAGCGAGCTGATTGATTTGGGGTCGGTGGAGATTTTGGTGGACGGTGGGAAAGACGCAAAAGTTTTGAGCGAACTAGGACGAGCGCTATCACCCGGGGATCGTTATATAGATTTAGTGATCGCGACGCATCCAGATTTTGATCACTTTGGCGGTTTGATTGATGTTTTAAAAAATTATGAGGTCGGAATGGTGATTACCAACGGGCGGCGTGGAGTGGCCGACGCTTATTCCGATTTTGAGCGAGTGATCGCCGAGAAGGAAATTCCGGTAACCCAGGTTTATGCCGGCGATCAAATTCAGTTCGGAGAGACGGTTTTGAAAGTGCTGTGGCCAACTAAGACCGCCGTTGCCGGTAAAAAAGTTAATGAGTCCGGAATCGTCTTTATGTTGGAAAATAATGGCCCGCCAGGGCGGGCAAGCTTACGGGCGTTGTATACCGCAGACATTGGCTTTGAAACCGAGCAGAAGCTGGTTAAGCAATACGATTTGTCCGCCCAAATTTTGAAGGTTGGTCATCATGGCTCCAAATATTCTACCGATAAAAACTTTCTCGCTGAAGTGAATCCGGCGATTTCCATCATTGAAGTTGGTAAAAATAGCTATGGTCATC
>CAZJFE010000026.1:0-9955 GCA_964545345.1 uncultured Candidatus Saccharibacteria bacterium
TGATAACTCTGATTGATTTACGGCTCTCCATTATTCCAGATCAATTAAACATTTTTTTGGGGATCTTGGGATTGGCATTGGCTTATGTTCATGGCGATTGGGCGGGGCGAATCATCGGCGCCCTAGTAGGGTTTTGCTTAATTGGTCTAGTGGTTCGGCTAAGCGGTGATCGAGGAATGGGGATGGGCGATTGGAAGATGTCCGCCGCCTTAGGGCTAATCGTTGGCTGGCCAAATATTGTTATTGCTATCGCCTCATCTTTTGTCATTGGTGGCTTGATTGCCATAGTTTTGTTGCTAATCGGGGCAAAAAAAATTCATGCCACTATCCCGTTCGGTCCCTTTTTGGCAATTGGGGCGGCTTTGGCGGCAATTGCCGGCGACCAGCTGATTAAGCTATACTTATAGGTATGGAATCCCGTTAGAAATTCTACTCAACAGAGTTGATAGGACTAAAGGGTAATCCGTTAATATAAACTAATGTCATTAATAAAGTCGTTGTTTGGTAAATCTTTCTAACGGGATGGAACATAAAGATCACTTTAAGTTGTACGGGAAATGGTTTTGGATTGGTGTCGTTGTGGCATTTTTGAACTCAATCGCTGGTCTGGTTTACAGCATCGCCCTGATTGTTGAAAAGGAACATCGCAGAGAGGGCTTGATACTTTTGGGTTGGACCCTGTTGGTAATGGTGGTGATGACGGTTCTCTTCTCAACTTGGTATCCGAAGGCGTAACTATCGGCTAGAATAGCAAGTATGGACAAAAAAGCCGCCAAAGAGCGGATTGAGAAACTACGCGCGGCGATAAATAAATATCGCTATTCTTATCACGTTCTGGATAAGTCGGAAATTTCCGAAGAGGCCTTGGACGCTTTAAAAAAAGAGCTTTTTGATCTTGAGCAACAATTTTCGGATTTAATTACTCCTGATTCGCCCACTCAGCGTGTGGCTGGCGAGCCGCTGGCGGAATTTAAAAAAGTTAAGCACGTAGTGAAAATGATTTCTCTCAACGATGCTTTTTCCGAAGAGGATGTGCGAGATTGGATGGAGAGGATGAAAAATTATTTGGGTCAGGAAGTTAAGTCCGATTTCTATTGCGATTTGAAAATGGATGGCTTGGCGGTGGAGTTGGTTTATGAAAATGGATTGTTTGTTCAGGGCAGTACTCGCGGGGATGGAGAAGTGGGAGAGGATATCACTCAAAATTTAAAAACCATTGAAGCGATTCCACTCCGGTTAGAAGTTGTTAGTCGTGAGTCGTTAGTCCCTAGTCGTTTAGTTGTCCGAGGTGAAGTTTTTTTGACTACTAAAGAATTTAATCGGATTAACAAAGAGCAGGAGAAGAATGGAGAAAAAGTTTATGCCAATCCTAGAAATTTGGTAGCCGGTTCAATCCGACAACTGGATCCGAAAATCGCCGCTTCCCGGAAACTAAATTTCTACGCCTACGCGATTTCCGGTGAGGGGGAGCAGTATTTAAAAGATTATCCGACTCACGACTCTGAATACGAAACTCTTCGGGAGTTTGGTATCGCGCCCAATCCTGATGGGAGGGTGGTGAATTCTCTTGAGGGGATTTTCAAATTTCACACCGAAGTCGGTAAAAAGCGCGATAAACTTGCTTATGAGATTGATGGGGTTGTGGTCAGCGTGAACGATAAAAAGCTTTATAATCGGCTTGGGGTGGTTGGTAAGGCGCCCAGAGGAGCCGTCGCCTACAAGTTCTCGCCTAAAGAGGCCACTACTATAGTGGAGGATATTAAGGTGCAGGTGGGGAGAACTGGGGCCTTGACCCCGGTTGCCGAACTCAAGCCCGTAGAAGTTGGCGGGGTCACAGTTAGCCACGCGACTTTGCATAACGCCGACGAAATTGACCGGCTGGGATTAAAAATAGGCGATACGGTGATTATTAGCCGGGCCGGCGATGTGATTCCGAAGGTGAACGGGGTTCTTAAAGAGCTGCGGACCGGCAAAGAAAAGGCATTTAAAATGCCCGCCAAGTGTCCGGTGGATGATTCGCCGGTTGTTCGCGATGGCGTGGCGTATAAATGTTCCAACAAAAATTGCGGCGCTCGTCAGCGGGAGTTTTTGTATCACTTTGTTTCCGGAAACGGATTTAACATTGAGGGGTTGGGTCCGAAGATTCTGGATCGGTTTATGGATGAAGGGTTGATCAGCGACGCGGCCGACATTTTCACTTTGAAAAAAGGAGATATTGAAGTTTTGGAAAGGTTTGGTGAAAAGTCGGCGGAAAATATTGTGAAAGAAATTGAGGAGCGAAAAAAAATTCCGATTGAGAAATTTATTTACGCGCTGGGAATTATTCATGTCGGGGAAGAAACAGCTCGCCTGTTGGCGCAACGACTAACGACTAACGACAAACGACACCTAACAAAACCGGCGGAAGTCTTAGAAGTTTTTGAAAAGATGAACCAAGAAGATTTACAGGAAATTCAGGATATCGGTCCGGCGGTAGCGAAGAGTATTTTTGATTCCTTCCGTGATAAGCGGCACAGGGAATTAATTGAGAAATTAGATAGAGCCGGTGTCGTTTTAGAAACTAAAAACTTAGAAGTAAAAGGTAAAAAGTTGGCAGGTAAGACATTCGTTTTGACCGGCACGATGGAGGGTATGTCTCGCGAAGAGGCGAAAGAAAAGATCCGCGCGTTGGGCGGCGACGTTTCCGAGTCGGTTTCCAAAAAAACCAGCTACGTGGTGGCTGGCGCCGAACCCGGTTCTAAGTTAGATAAGGCGCGAAAGTTAGGAGTAAAGGTTTTAAGCGAAAAACAATTTTTGGAATTGTTGTCAAAATAGGATTTATCTGTTAATATCTTTGCAGTTCTTCTAAAAAGAGGAGGCCTCAGGTGGATAAAATTGAATTGCGTCGGTTCACAAAAATTGAAAAATTGCATCGTAATTTGTGGAAATGGTCCCCTCTATCCATTGTGGTTCTATATATTCTCGCGTGGCTTACCTATCTCTCCGACCTCCTTCCCCTAGGATTGGCATTTATTTTCCAGCTTATTCCAACGGGAATTTTGTTAGTTGGTGCCGTACTGGTTGAAACTTTTTACATCAATCCGGGCTGGATAAAGATGATGAAGGGAATTGGATTTAAGGCAACCTGGGCTTTTAGTTATTGGGCAACAATTGATGAAGTTTATCCTGATTCAGCTGTATCCGATGTTGGTTTGCTGGTTGGCGATAAGCTTTGCAATCTTGGTGGATATGAAGTTTCTAATCTCAATGTGCTTCACAGGAAACTGCCGGAAATTTACGAAAAGTTTTTGGCTGGAGAGGCAATCAAGGTTGTTGTGTTACGAGACATGGGCTGCGCCACGCTAGAAGGGGAAATGAAAAAATCATGAGCAACTTCGGTCTGGGGACGTTTGCAGCAGCTTTGTTGCTTCTAAGCTGTTTTGGAAATACATTCGTCTATTTCGCGATCGCTACCGAAGAGGAGCGACCCGCCGCCCGCCGTTGGTATTATGCCGTGAATGGCTATTGGTCGCTGATGAATATTGGCCTTGTCGCTCTGCTCATTTGGAAATGCTTCGCTTAATGCGAAGCATTTTTATTTTTTGCGCAAATTGAGCTAAACTAGTATTTATAATGTCCGATATCAACAAGAAGTCTTTAAAGCATCTGGCCGACCTCGCGCATTTGGAATTAACCGAGAAAGAGGAGGAGAAATTTTTAAAAGAACTGGAGAGTATTTTGGGCCACTTTAAAGAGTTGGAGTCACTAGATACTTCCAACGTAACTCCAATGACTGGTGGTACTAGCGCTAAAAATGTTTTGCGTGGTGATCTTGATCGGCAATCAAGTTTAGCTGCCGCCCCGGTGGTGGAAGCTTTCCCCGACAAAGCCGGCGGGCATTTGAAAGTCCCGTCGGTATTTAAGGAAGAATAGGGAATCAAGATGCATCTACACGACCTTACAATTAAAAAGTTCCACGAAGGTCTGAAGAATAAAGAATTCTCGGCTTTTGATGTCGCAAAAACCTTTTTTGACTACATCGGCACCCGTGATCAGGAGGTCGGCGCCTATTTGAGTGTTCACAAAGATGAAGCTCTGAAACAAGCCGAGCAGGCGGATATTAAAGTTGCCAAGAACGAACCACTGGAATGGCTGACCGGTGTGCCAATGGCGATCAAAGATAATATTTTGATTCAGGGATTGCCGGCGACGGCCGCTTCTAAGATGTTGGAAAACTACAAAGCGGCTTATGACGCTACGGTAATTACCCGTTTGAAATCCGCCGGGGCGGTATTTCTCGGCAAAACCAATTTGGATGAATTCGCGATGGGTTCTTCAACCGAAAATTCAGCTTTCCAGAAAACCCGCAATCCTCACGACTTAGAGCGGGTGCCTGGTGGTTCTTCCGGTGGCTCAGCGGCTTCGGTGGCCGGTCATATGGCGGTGGCCGCTCTTGGCTCGGATACCGGCGGCTCAATCCGTCAACCGGCCGGATTTTGCGGCGTGGTCGGATTAAAGCCGACGTATGGAGCGGTTTCGCGACATGGTTTGATCGCGATGGCGTCTAGCTTGGACCAAATTGGTCCGCTCACGAAAACCGTGGAGGATGCTGCCTTAGTTTTCCAATCTATTGCCGGGCGAGATCAATTTGACGCCACCAGTATTGAGAAAACTTATGGCGAAGAACTTTGGAATCCGAAGCTGGAAGATATCAAAAAATTGAAAATTGGAATTCCGGAAGAATATTTCGGACCGGGATTGGAACCGGAAGTAGTGAAGGTGATGGAAGAGGTGATGACTTCGCTGAAAAGTTTAGGTTTGGAATTTAAGGAAATCAGTTTACCGCATACGAAATACGCCCTTTCTTGCTACTACATAATCATGCCGGCGGAGGTGAGTTCTAATTTGGCGAGAATTGACGGGATCCGCTATTCGCCGATCTCCGGAGTTGAAAGAGGTGGATTGAAACTGGAAGAGCTTTATCGGAAAAACCGGAGTCGCGGTTACGGTTCGGAGACTAAACGGAGGATTATTTTAGGAACTTACGTCTTGTCGTCCGGATACTACGACGCTTATTACGCCAAGGCGCAAAAAGTGCGCCGCTTGATCGCGGAAGATTTTGAAAAGGCCTTCAAGGAGGTGGACGTGATCTTCACTCCGGTCTCACCGACGGTGCCATTTAAGTTCGGGGAAAAAGTAAGTGATCCGCTAGCAATGTATTTATCCGATATCTTTACCATCCCTGTGAATATGGCCGGTCTGCCGGCGGTATCCATACCTGCTAAAATGAAAGGAGGCCACGCCGAAGGGCGGGCAAGCCTACCAGTCGGCTTCCAGTTGATAGGCAAGCATTGGCGGGAGCAGGATATTCTGGGTATTGGGCAGTTCTACGAGAAGTTGTCGGCTTAGTTTTATGCAGCAATATTTAGACTGGACCTTAGACCTAATTTTAAGGATTCGCGCCGGGATAGGCGATTTTTTGGCGCCTAATTTATATATATTTGAAATATCCTCATTGGTAATCTCCGGAATTTTGGTTTGGGGAATCATTTTTACCGCTACCGAAAGCAATTTTTTTGTTAAAAGAATTGAAGAGTGGATGGATTGGTTGGGCTGGGGCGATGTTGGAAAAATGAGACAGTTGATCGCCTGGAAGAAGATTCTTCGCCGGATGCGGAAAGGGAGTTCGTCAGAATGGAAGGTTGCCATTATTGAAGCCGATCGGTTGATGGACGATTTGTTGCGTGTTTCCGGTTTACGGGCGCTGACTTCCGATGATCGCTACAAACAGCTTGGCCCGGAGAATATGCCGAATCTGGACGAATTACTAGAAGCTCACAAGATTCGTAATCAATGCGCCCAGGATCCGGATTTCCAGCTGTCCAAAGAAGAGGCAGTCCGTGTTTTGCGGGTTTTCAAAAAATCTTTTCAGGAGTTCGGATTGCTTGATTAATTTGGGAAATTATTGCAGAATATACGAAGTTCTATAGGGGAAACGACATGCCTAATGACATGCCCGGCGATGCGCCCAAAGCGGTCTGTGTTTTCAGGTGTAAAGGCAAAACGGAGATTTTGGATATTCCCACGAAGTTATTTGAGGAATTGATCCGGACGGGATTTGCTAAAAAAAAGCTACTGACCAAAATTCTTGCCAGGGCGTGCGCTAAATATGGGGTTTCGGTGGAGTCCGTTGAGCGGTACCTGATTGAAGATTGTTAAAGGGCTGAAGCAAAGCCGCTCCTATGAGCGGCTTTTCCATGCGGCGCGGTGGACGTTGGGACTACCCTCGCTTTGCTCGGTCGAACACCGTCAAAACCCCGGCCCCCGTTTCGGACACCAAAGGTTTCCGAATCCTTCCTGATCGGGGTTTTGGCTCAGTTCGAGTCCCGCATTAATAAAGACCCCCTAATTAGGGGGTCTTTATTAATGCGCGGTGGACGGGACTCGAACCCGCGATCTCCGCCGTGACAGGGCGGCGCTTTAGCCAGCTAAGCTACCACCGCATTACTGCACATTGTAACCCAATTTTTTTAAATAGTCCACTATAATTGACGGACTATTTTTTTAAATTGATTACCGCGATCCGCGTAGTCTTTGAACATATCAAAGCTGGCCGCGCCGGGGGAGAAGAGGACATTAACGAACGACGAACGACGAACGACAAGAGATTTCGTTATCTTGCGTGCCTGCTGAACGGCCTCTTCCAAACTTTTTACATTTTTAATTTTCAATTTTAAACTTCTAACTGCCTTGGCGATTTTATCTTTATTTTCTCCCATTAAAATCACCATTCTTATGTTTCCTGATTTTTTAATCGCCTCTGCTAGCGGTTTGTAGTTGAGATTTTTATCTTTTCCTCCGGCAATTAGGACCGTCGGATATTTGGAAGAGTGCAGGACGGCCGCGGCCGATGTTTGCGGATTGGTGCTGGCCGAATCATTTATAAAACGGACGCTATTTTTTTCCCGGACCAGCTCCATCCGGTGCTCCACGCCTTTGAATTCCCGCACTGCTTGGTGGATTTTGGCCGACGAACATCCCAGATAGGCCGCCGCCGCCGAAGCTAACACCAGATTTTTTTTCAGACCGAATGGCTCACCGGCGAGGCCGATCTTTTTTCCGTGGCTATAGCCGGCGATTTTTGAAGAAAGCTGGTTGTCTTTGAAATAAAACACGGCGTCCGATTTTTTCTGGAAGCGCGAGATATTGGCTTTCGCGTCCAGATATTCGGCCATATTTTTATGAACATCCATATGATCGGGGAAAATATCCGTGACTAAGGCGACCTGTGGAGATTTTTTAAGATCCCAGAGTTGGAAACTGGAAAGCTCCAGAATTACCAGGCTATTCTTTTTGACCTTAGAAAGAATTTCCAGCGGAGATTTTCCAATATTGCCGGCTAGCAGAACGGGGTGGCTGCATTTTTTCAAAATGTTGTAGAGAATCGTGGAGGTAGTGCCCTTGCCTTTGGTGCCGGTCACGCCGATGATTGTAGCCGGGCAAAGATCAAAAAATAATTTTGTAGCGCTAGAAAACTTTACTCCCGCTTTGATTGCCTTTTGGATTTGCGAAAGATTCAGCGGCACGCCGGGGGAGCGGAAGCATAAATCAAAATCCCCCAGATCTTTCAGGTAATTTTTACCCTGCTTCTGATCTAAAACGGCGATTTCCGCTTTTTTGTATTTAGGATATTTTTTTAGGAACTTCAGAAGGGATTTGCCCTCGCGTCTGTATCCCAATATGGCAATCTTCATTTACCTCACTATATAATAGAGTGCATGACCATTCTAGTTACCGGAGGAGCGGGATTTCTTGGAAGCCATCTTTGCGAGTATTTACTCAAGAAGGGCGAGCGGGTGATTTGTCTGGATAATTTTTTTACCGGATCACTTCGGAACATTCAACATTTAACGTCTAACCAGAACTTTCGTCTGATTGAAGCCGACATCATCAACCCTTTTGAGATAGACGAGAAGGTGGACCAGGTTTACAACTTGGCCTGCCCCGCTTCACCAGTGCACTATCAGTTCAATCCTATTCGCACAGTGAAGGCGAATACTATTGGCGTGATTAATGTTTTAGGTCTCGCGAAAAGGCATAAAGCTCGGGTTTTCCAGGCCTCCACCTCGGAAGTTTATGGGGATCCTCTGGAGCATCCTCAAAAAGAATCTTACCGAGGCAACGTGAACACCATCGGTCCGCGCGCTTGTTATGACGAAGGAAAACGCGTGGCGGAAACTCTATTTTTTGATTATCACCGATCCCATGGAATGGAAATCCGGATAGCTAGAATTTTTAACACTTACGGGCCAAGGATGGCGAAAAATGACGGACGGGTCGTTTCTAATTTTATAGTGCAGGCGTTGGCCGGAGATGACATTACTATCTATGGTGATGGCAATCAGACCCGTTCATTTTGTTATGTTTCAGATTTGGTAGAGGGATTTCATCGGCTGATGAATTCCGATACCACCGGTCCGGTGAATTTGGGCAATCCCGGCGAATTTACTATGAAAGAATTGGCGGAGAAGGTGATTGCCCTGACCGGTTCAAAATCAAAAATTATTTATAAACCCTTGCCGGAAGACGATCCCCGTCAGCGTAAGCCGGATATTTCTTTAGCAAAAGCTAAACTCGGTTGGGAACCGAAAATAGTTTTGGAAGAAGGCCTAAAAGACACGATTGCCTACTTCCGAAATTTGTGATATTTTATTTGCGTTAGCCGAACATTGAAAAAGGAGGACGCGATGAAAGAGACTAAAGCGATTTACGGTGGCACGTTTGATCCGCCTACTTACGGTCATTTTTGGATGATTGAACAGGGCGCGAAGTTGTTTGATCAACTCGTAGTCGCGGTGGCCGTCAATCCGCACAAGAAATGTCTATTCACTCCGGAAGAGCGGGTAGAAATGCTGCAGAAGGGTATGGTGCTTCCGGAAAACGTTCAGGTAGTCACAATGAACGCTGGACTTCTGGTATCCAACGCATTTGCGCTTGGCGCCAATTTTATTCTTAGGGGAATCAGGAGTACGACTGATTTCGTTTATGAATACGGCATGCGGAATGTTAATCGTGATATCAACTCTTCGATAGAAACTGTTTTTCTGACCCCTCCTCGAGAAATAGCGGAAGTAAGCTCCAGCATGGTCAAAGAACTCGTCCGGGCTGATGGAGGAGTGAAATTCATTCTCAAATATGCCCCGACGTTTGTTTGCTCTAGGCTTCTCCAGGAGGTGCAGAATGCAAAACAAAAGTAGGCAATTGTGGAGAGAGATGTGGAGGCGGTTAAGTAGTCCTGGTGGACTTACCGAGATTTGTGAGGACTATGCCCTGCTTCGCTTGGTTGCCGAGTATTGTCAGCCCAGACGCTTCTATCACACCACGGACCACATTGAGCATTGCATCGCGGAGTTTGATGAAGCGCGGCATTTGGCGGCCAATCCGACCGAAGTTGAATTCGCGCTTTGGTTTCATGATGCCGTTTACGATCCGATGAAGAAGGACAACGAAGAGCAGAGCGTTCTATTTGCTCTGGAGATCGGACGCGAGTGCGGTGTATCGGAAGATTTTCTTCAGCGTGTTGGCGCGCTTATTATGGAGACTAAGCACTCATCCATTCCTGATAACGACGATGGCCAGCTGATTGTGGATATTGATCTCGCCATCCTAGGCCAACCGGACGAGGCGTTTGATAAGTACGAAGAAAACATCCGGAAGGAATATAGTTTTGTGCCGGAGGACGTGTTTAAAGTCAGGCAAGCGGAGATCCTTCAGTCCTTTCTGGATCGCCCGTCAATTTACTACATCGAATTTTTTCGTCAGAAGTACGAAGCCCAAGCCCGCAGAAATCTTCAGCGGTCAATCCAAAAACTCAAAAGCCCCGGATAAGGGGCTTTTTATTTTGTGCCCCCACATGGAATCGAACCATGGTCAACTGCTTAAAAGGCAGCTGCTTTACCATTAAGCTATGGGGGCG
>CAZJFE010000027.1:0-9508 GCA_964545345.1 uncultured Candidatus Saccharibacteria bacterium
CGCCATATATGACGCTCTAATATAACAATTATTACATTAAAGCAAAATAGGCCGTGAACTTTGTCCAATCTGTTATAATTTCTAAATAAGGTCGACCCCTCACATAAAGGTTTATGTAAGGAACAAGGTTAAAAATATCTAATTTTAAAACTATGGACGGACAAAATATGGAAATGGAAGGCGGGCGCTGTAAATGCATCCACCACAGCATGAAAGCGATCTGGATGATTGCTTTTGGCGCTCTCTTTCTCTTGGGCGCTTTTGACGTAGTTAGCTCAAGGATCGTTGAGGTCGGATGGCCGATAATCGTTCTCGCGGCCGGAGTCTCTCGATTGACCAAAGGAATGTGCAAGTGCTGCCCCGGCGGAAAATGTGAAGGTAAGTGTTGCTAACAACGACGTAGCAACAAAAAAATCCCTCGCTGATCGCGGGGGATTTTAGTTTACTCAATTCCTAACCATCCAACTTCTCCCAAAGTATCTCCCAGGGAATCTGCAACCGGACCGCTTGCGCTAACTCCCAGCTGGCGCCGATTGAGTCATACCAGTTCGGCATGAAATAAAGCTTGCTAATCAACCCGGACTGGAAAAGAGGAAGATAGAAGTCGTAGAGAATTCCCTTTTCTCCGCCCCGATCCGTCTGCGCCAACTTGATTCTTCCCATCGGACCTTCAAAGGGCATCTGATTAAAAATGTGGATGCCGCGCTTCTGAAGCTGTTCAATGTAGGACTGGAAAATTTGCAAATTGTCCGGAACATTACCCAGTCCGCCGGTAGAAATCGGTCCGCAGACTTGAACGATCGGACGAGGCATTCGCAGAATTACCCGTTGAGCCACCTGCCGCAAACCCGCGAAAGTAGTAGCAACTTCCAACTCCTGAAAATCTTCTTCCGTCCAATACTGCTTAGTAACCGAATCAAGATCCTCTAGCTTCGCAATCATGATGTGAACTCCAAAATGAACTGAAGTGATTTTATCACCAAGATTGCGCCGGAACAAGGTTTCCGTTAAATTAAAGTCAGCTTTTTGAGGATATTTTAGAATGTCCAAAGATAGAACTCCGCAGGTCGTGGTAAACGATGTTTGCTGGAAATTCGGAAATAGCGTGGCCGGTAAAGCAAAAATTGAATGGACGATGGCAAGAATGCCGGTTTTGGACATGATTCGCATTCGCTACAACCTACAGCGTCGGCCTTTCACCGATTTGACCATCGGCGCTTGTCTACACGTAACCGCCGAAACCGCCGCGTTAATGATTACTTTGAAAGAGGGTGGCGCTAAGGTTTTCCTGTGCGCTTCCAATCCCCTTTCTACTAACGACGATGTGGCGACGGCGCTGGTAAAGCATTATGGGATTTCCGTGTTCGCTAAACATGGCGAGTCCCAAGAAGTTTATTACCGGCACCTTCGCCAAGTCCTGGATCAGCATCCAAAAATCACGATGGACGATGGCGCCGATTTAATCTCCCTGCTCCACAAAGAACGGCCCGACCAGATCGCGGAAATCATCGGCTCCAGCGAAGAAACAACTACCGGAGTTCTCCGACTAAAAAATATGGAAAAAGACGGGGCGTTGAAGCTCCCAGTTGTTGCAGTTAACGAAAGTAAGACCAAGCACTTGTTTGATAATCGCTACGGTACCGGACAATCGGTAATTGACGGCATCCTACGAGCGACCAACGTTTTACTAGCCGGAAAAACTTTTGTTGTCTGTGGCTATGGCTGGTGCGGCAAGGGTGTCGCGATGCGGGCCAAAGGCATGGGGGCGAAAATTGTCGTCTGCGAAATTGATCCGATTAAGGCCTTGGAAGCAGTGATGGATGGCTTTGAAGTAATGCCTATTGATGACGCGGCCGCTAAAGGCGACGTTTTCGTCACGGTAACCGGCAATAAAAATGTAATTAGCTCTGTGGCAATTGAGTCGTTAAAGTCTGGAGCGATTCTAGCCAATGCTGGACACTTTGACGTAGAAATCAACATTGATTATCTGAAACAACACTCTCTAGAAGTTAAGGAGATTAACCCTAATCTAACTTCCTATCTAATGAAAAGAAGCGACGGCAGAGACTATCTCGTGCATGTGCTTTCCGAAGGCCGGTTGGTCAATCTAGCCGCGGCCGACGGCCATCCGGCGGAAGTAATGGATATGAGCTTTGCCAATCAGGCGCTGGCGGCGGAATGGTTGTTGGAAAATGAAATGACGCTCCTCCAGAACGTTCACTCCTTGCCCGAGGAAGTGGATAAGGAGGTAGCGAAGCTAAAACTGCTGGCAATGGACGTAAAAATTGACCGGCTAACCACCGAGCAAGAAGCTTATTTGATGGGATGGAAAGAAGGAACTTAAGCAAAAGCCCCTCGCTAAACGAGGGGCTTTTTAATTACCAATGACTAATTAATAATTTCTAAAATCTTATTTCTAGAAGTTTGCCCGATGACAATTCGCACTCTAGATGGACTTACTTGAAAATATCGAGCTAACGCTTTAATAATCGCTAAATTAGCGCGGCCTTCCACCGGCTGTTCTTTAACTGAGACATTAAATTCGGTGTCGGAAATCTTTTCAACTTTTTCTTCCCTAGCTCCTGTTTTGGCATGTACGGAGAGCTTCATAGAAACTTTATAAACGGCTAAGCCATGTCTAACGGCGTGGCCGCCTGCCGATATTTGCAAAAATCACAGTCATCGCCGCTCGCCGGCGCCTTATCACTCATTAAACATTTCTTGATCTGGGTAAGAGCTCCCTCAATCCAGGAATCGTCGCCGGTGTAGGGCAAAAGTTTAATATCAAACTCCAACTTCGCGTCAAAAGCCGCGCGATCAGTCTGACCGTTGCAATAAACAAAATATCCGGTTGGAGAAACCACAAAATTATTTTTGCGGAAAAGCCATTGATAAACCTCCATCTGGCGTTTATAACCAATCTGCCAGGGAGCGTCCAAAGTTATTTCAGACTCTTTAGAAGTTGCCTTGTAATCCACAATAATTAGTTCCCCTTTCGGATTAACCCAAACATCATCCACGCCGCCGGTTACAAATAAATTAGTCGGCTCGTGCAGATAGACCGCTCCGCCGCGCAAAGCATCCCGCCATTCATCCATCTTAGGATGGTGAAACGGCACCGCCTGTAATTTATAGGCCTTCATCAAAGGATGAGGGGTACCATTAGCTCGGTGACTATCAAATTCCTTCTTCAAAAGCTTATCTACCGCGGAATTTAGAGTGAAGGGAAACCCTGGGGGTTGGGCCACGCCCAAACGGCGATCATAATAAAAACACTTCGGGCAATTTAGAAACAAATCAATTTTAGATCTGCTAATTCTGAATGGAGCGGAAGATTTTGGCTCAAACAAACCTTTTGCTCTCTTGGGTGTATAGTATTCGGACATATTCTAATTAGTTTAAATGTTTAAATATTTAAATGTAAGCCCCCGCGTTGCAACGCGGGGGCTTGAAGTTAACGATGAGATTTCTTCTTTGAAACTTTCTTCTTTGCCATCATTTTATTTTTTTATTGCGACTACGCGGTAGATTCCCCGCGCGCGTTGGAAAATTCTACTGCAAAAGATATAACGTGGGGGCGGAGAAATGTTACGGGATAAAGAAACCGGATATACATTTCGTATATCCGGCTGAAATTTACCTTCCGAAAAACCTATCGTTTCTGGCATCCACGCGAGCGTGAATTTCCAATCGCCATCGACGATCTTTCTCGGCGGCCGCCTTCGGATCATAACCAACTCCGATAGCCGCGCCCACAAGCATGAACGAGATGGTCGCAAGAACTACACAGAGAACAAGCATCCTACTTTCCTCCTTTTTCCTCGGGAATCTCTTCAACTTCTTGAATCGCCTCTTCGCTCGGAAAGAACTCCCCGGCCGAATTATCATTTCCGACAACCGGAGAATCCCCGGCCCAGGTAGCGTATCCAAACTCGCGCCGGTAAAGATTCCGGGCGTTGTTGATCTTATCCAGCCATTCGGAAGACTCGCTGGTCAGATTAGGATTTCGGTGCAGGAAGAACCCGAAAACCCGAGCGCAGAATTCCGCGTAATCCCGAGTATCCAAAATGTGCTCCTGCCAGAAAAGATCCAAGTCCAGGTCCCAGGGAACGATAGAAATACCGCGATGCTTGCCAGACAACAGCAGGAATCTGCGATATTCCCGTTCCGCCGCGTCCACCCGGTCAACATCCCAATCGTAGGTATTCATCAGCCGACCGCGTACGCCCCGGAAATCGCCCTCATTGACCTTAGTGGCCTGAGCGGCGGATTCAGGATCAAAGATAACCACGTCATCGTAGGGACGCGAAGCCGACTGAGGTCTGGGTTCATAACTAGGAAAATTCCAGTTAATTATCCAAAGCGCGATCCTCTTGACCGCCCCTCCGATTTTCCCCACCGCCGGCCAGCACTGCCACAACAGCCAGAGCGCGATGTAGGAAAACACGAGACCGAAAACAATTCCCGCGATCATGAAAATTCCGGACTGTCCGTCTCTGAGCATGGTCCAACTCCTTGTAAATGTAACCGCCTGGGATTATATAATACTTTTTCATCCCCGTCAATGGCTCTCTCGGGCTTCGCCAAACTCCTATAGCAACCGGGTGTCGTTTAGCTCCAACGGCTAAACGCACCACTAGGCGCTCGGCAGATTTTCGTTCGTATAGATTAAACGAACGAACCAAGCAAATCTGCCTCCGCGACTTTGCTTACGGAGTTTGCCGAAGCCCTCATTCGCTGTTGGGAAGTCTAACCGAAAAAAGCTGGCTCGCTTTGGGAGGAATTAAAAAAAGAATGGCCACAAAAAACACCCCCTTGCTCGGCAAAGGGGTGGGTAGTTACTTTCTCCAGACCTCGATCCGGTTGGAACACTTCTTGAAGAGGTCGAGCCAGGCATGAGTGCATTGAACCTCATACTCACGCTCTGCTTGATCCCTGCATTCATTCAAAGTTTTTTTGGCGCCGATTACTGCTCTCTCATACTTATCCCGGAGCGCCGCACCATGGAGTCCATTATCAATAAAACGCTTGTAATCGGCCATAGCTTTGACTACCACAGGGGATTTGTTGAAGATCTTCACGGCGCGTTCTATGCTTGCGTCGCGCTTTCTAGCTGAATCCCTACGGCTTGCATCAAAACTTTCCTGGGCCTCATTGATCAGCAGGAGGAACAGCATTACATCATCATTACTCTTCGAGTTTTTTGCCACGTAAGCCATCAATTTTCTCGGCGTTCCCACCTTGTCGTTGAAGAAACTCATCGCTGCCCGATCATGGGACTGCTTGGCTTCAAAAGGGGCGCGATCCATATTGAAATCTTGGTAGAGACGTCTTTGATCGAGCGGGAATTCGTAGGCGAGACAGCGATCTTGATCCACCTTATGAATTGCCGCGATTTGGGTGTGAGAATGAACACCGTCTTTTCCGAGCGCTCGCGCGTCTTTCGTTACCAGGCAGGAAATCATCTGACACATACTTTTCTCCTTGTTGAGGGACTTGGCAAAGAATATACATTATTTATTTTCATTTATCAATGGCTCGCTATTTGTAAAGAAACCGGGAAGAGTTAGAATAAAGCCAGTACTAAAGAGGAGGTCAAAGTGATCGAGAAAGACCCCTACGAAGAGGCGCTGTACAAAGCATCAATAATGGAAATGCTTTTGCGAAAATTTTTTGATAATCCCGACTTAAAGGAAGCTGATGATCAGAGGAAAAATTCTATGTTTGCCGCTCTGATCCTGAAAGATGAAATTGAGGCGATGGGCTTTCCGGTTGATTATATGATCACCTATTTCTATCCCTACCAACTCGGCCACCGATCCAGAGTTTGTGTCGGCGTTACCGTTCACCGCCCTCCCAAGAATGGCACCCCGGAATAGCAGGCCGATTATGATCGCTGGTTCAAAGGAAAAATGGGTTTATCGGATGATCAGTTCAATCCTCCGAATCCTGATCCGGAGAAGTAAAAAAATACCGGGCACACACTTTATGTGCCCGGTTTATTTATTCTTATCCAAGCTGTCCTGTGGGGGGTAAATCTGGCATCGGCTTCGGGAGATAGTACTTGCCGAAATATTCCTGCCGATCCAGCCAACAATCAATGCAGAAATGTCCGGTGCGCTGATCAGGGACCAGTTTTCCCCAATGCTCTATTTGCACACCGAGAACTCCGCAATCGTTGCAAAAAACGTCTTTCTTTTCTCCGTAAGTCACCGTCCCGGCTGGTTGTTTGGATGCCATCGTCAGCAACACCTTCGGTTGTGAGGCAGAGGCTTGGCTTCCCCGTGCTGACGATGCCAATGAGCTCGCTGCTCGTGACAAACCGGACAAAGATAACCCATCTCCCCGACGGGAAGTAAAGCCGGACCGGTGCAAAGATGAGTCTCTTCAGTATTTCCACAATCCACGCAGGGTTTATCATTCTTCTTTTCCTCTTCAGACGTCCAATCTTCCAAATCAGCCATGCTTGCCTCCTCTTTCTCTGTAAAGCTCTATCGCAACACAGCGAATTTTATTCTTAGAGCGAGGCGCCCGGATTGGAGATAGATATCTATTCTCCAATCCGGGCAACAAAGCTATCAGATAAAATTCGCGTGTCCCGTGAGCGGGTTGCGGGAAAAATTCCCGGTTAACTGTGTCGTTCGTCGTTGCTGTAGGGTATACAGCTGCCTCCTCACTCCTTGTTCCCGGTAATTTCTCCTCACAACGCGAAGAGAGTTTACAGAGAAAGAGGAGACTGACCTCTCCAGGAACTGCTACTTATAGTAAGGCAGGTGGGGCTTTTTGCAATAGCATTACAGCGGCCGCCTCATGCGTAATTTAACCTCCTGAAATCCCAACTTACGCCATAAAGCGATCGCGCTTTCATTTCTAAAATCCACGTTCAACTCAACAAAATTAACTTTCTTTTTCTTAAGCCAGGAAAGCGCGGCTTCAAAAAGCTGACCGGCGATCCCTTGCCTCCGATATTTTTCCTCCACAAAAGAGTCATAAATCATACCCATCCTTTTTTCGGCGGAGTAGTCCGGGGCGCTTTCTACGCCAACCCGGATATAACCAACTATGCCGGCCGTCTCTTCAGCTAGAAAAACCTGCGTCTCCGGGTCATCCAACCAACTACTAACAATACCCTCCAAATCGCTGTATGCCTTAACTGCCTTATAAGCAGGATCCAAGGAGTGATGGTGGTCGGCTATTTTTTTGACCAGAACCAGAACATCGCTCAAATCACTTTTCTTAAAAGTCCGAATTTCCATATTACAGTTGGCGGATTTCTTCCACGATTTTATCCAAACCAATCGCCCGAGAGGCCTTAATTAAAATCAGATCCCCTTTCTTAATCAAATCTTCCACCGGATCCTTCGCCTGATCGGCGAAATCAAAAGTAAAAATATTTTTTTTGGATAAACCGGATTTATTAGCCGCGTCAGCAATGAACTTTGCCCGTGGGCCAACGGTAACTAAAACATCAAAAACTTTAGCCGCCAGTCGGCCAATTTCTTCATGCGCTTCAATCGCGTACTTGCCAATCTCAAGCATATCTCCCAACACCGCCACTTTTCTCGCCGCCTTGAATTCCTTCATCGTATCTATCGCAGCGTGCATGGAGAGCGGCGAGGCGTTGTAGGTGTCGTCAAAAATCAGCGTCCCCTTTTCTCCCGCTACCAATCTGCCGCGCCGCGGAGGCACCTGATAATAATTTAACGCCTCGGAAATCCTCACCAAATTCATTCCGAAAGAAAGCCCCACTGCCGCCGCGGCGGCGGCCGCGTAGGCCTGGGCTTTGCCGAAAGCGCTATTTAAACGAACCGGCACAAAACTGCCACCGTATTCTAATTTAAAAGAGAGACCAACCGGCTTTCCGTCTTCTACCCGGTTTTCAAAATTAGTAATCCGCACCTCCGCTCCATTGCCAAAACCATAGGTGATCACGTGCGCCCGGGTTTTATCGCGCATGTCATAAATCGCTTCGTCGTCATAATTTAAAACCGCGAAACCGATCGCCGGTAGCGCTTCCACTAAACGCGCTTTTTCTTTCGCCACCGCGTCCGGACCGCTATAAAACTCCACGTGCGCCGGAATATCGCCAACCGCGGTAACTACTCCGATCTGAGGACGAGCCAAATCCAAAAGATATTTCAAATCCCCCAGACGATCCGCGCCGTATTCTAAAACCAGAATTTCCGGGTACTTACCGCCGAAAATTAACTTGATCAGAGAAGTGAAAATCACCCGCAACCAAAAAAAGAATCCCCCCGATTTTTCCCATTCGCCCAGAATTGTCAGCGGTAAACCGAATTCATTATTAAAATTGCCGCTGGAAGATCGAACTTTCCGAATAGATTTCAAAACGGCCGCGACCGCTTCTTTAGTGGAAGTCTTGCCGACGGTTCCGGTAATGCCAATCACACTCGGTTGATGTTTCCGGATCATCCAACGCGCCAGTAGGCGCAAAAAATTCTTCAGTTGTTTCCTTAAAAGGTTTTTCATTGCGCTTAATCCGCCAACCGGTCAGCCGGAATATTATAGTAGTTTATAACAAACTGAGCCAGTTCGCGAAAGGCCGGAACCACGGTAGCGCCCGCTAATCCTACTCCTTTCGGCTTATCAATTTTGATCAAAATGGTGAACTTAGGATCGGACGCCGGAGCGAAGCCGGTGTAGCTATGAATATATTGATCGCTATATCCGCCATTCCGGAAATCAGGAACCTGGGCAGTTCCGGTCTTTCCGGCAATTCTATAGCCGTCAATTTTCGCAACCTCCGCCTTAGTTACCGCTGAAACCATCATCTCCGTG
This sequence comes from uncultured Candidatus Saccharibacteria bacterium, assembly GCA_964545345.1. Taxonomy (GTDB): domain Bacteria; phylum Patescibacteriota; class Minisyncoccia; order UBA6257; family WO2-44-18; genus JAUSKF01. The sequence continues at coordinate 8,800 of CAZJFE010000027.1, forward strand.
ACCTGCTCGGCCGCCTCCGAAGAAATCACCGCACCCAAAACTTCCGGCGGATGGCCGGCTAAAATATTGGGCTTCATCAAGACTCCCTTGTTGGCCAGCGCGGAGATTGCGTTGATTAACTGCAGTGGGGTTACAGAAACGCCTTGTCCGAAGGAGGCCGTGGCGAAATTAATATCCCGAGTGCTAATTTTTAGGTTACCCAACCGGCCGCTCAATTCACCCGGCAAGGTTATACCGGAAAGATCATCTAGGCCGAATTTCAGCAAATAATTATAGAAGAGATCGTGGCCGGTTTTTTTCTCCGCGAATGCCGCCCCGGTGTTGATGGACTGCTCAATCACCTCAGTCATAGTTGTCTGCCCGTGCGCTTTTCCGTCCCAGTTTTTAATTGTCTTGCCGTTCAATGTCAGAGAACCGGTGTCGTAATAGGAAGTAGCGGGCGTGATTTTCCCAGCGTCTAGCCCGGACGCCATCGTCAAAACTTTAAAAACCGAACCGGGTTCATAAACCGCCTGGATCGCCGGATTAGTGAAGTTCTCTAAATCAAACTTGGCATATTCGTTCGGATCAAAAGTCGGGTAATTGCCCATCGCGAGAATATCTCCGGTCTTCGGATCTTGCACAATTACTGTTCCTCCAGCGGCGTCATATCTATCAATCAGATCTTTCAAAACTTTTTCTGATTGGGACTGGATATTCCGATCAATAG
>CAZJFE010000028.1:0-9361 GCA_964545345.1 uncultured Candidatus Saccharibacteria bacterium
TAAGTTATGTGTGGGATGAATCCAGCTTTATATCAAAATTCAACAGGTTCGCCTTGGAAAAATGAACCGGCTGGGAAGTGAACGGAGCAAAAGAACCCTTAACGGCGGTGACATAATACTCACCGGGATCAACTAGGAAATTAAAACGACCGGACTCGTCAGTGACGTGGGTGCCCAGCAACCAATTTTTCTTTACGTCATACAGCCGCACTACCGCCAAAGGAACCGGACCGGCCGTGGAGCGCTCCAATACATGCCCGAAGGAACGCACCGCAACACTTTTTATAACCGTCATTAAGAGTATCAGGAACGCGTAAAGGGCAAGGATGGTGTAGTTTAATAATGTTTGATTCAGTAACACCGACAAAACGCTGGCGATGGTCCCGATGGTTATCGTAAAAGGGCTGAGTCGATCTAAAAAAAGATTCAGCCAATGCCAAACACGGGCCGTGCGCAGGGCATATTCGGTTAAACCAACATGGAGTGCTTCTAGGGGGATTTCTAAATTCGGAGCGTGATTGATATCGGCTACCTGAAAAACATGGGTTTCTTTTTCTCCAAAACCGCCCCGACTCGCCTGAATAAGATAAGACCCGGGTGTTACCAAAAATCCAAAACGGCCCTCCTTGTCGGTGACCTGCGTCTCTTTAACTTTCCGGAAATCATTGTCTAAAATCTTCACCACCACTCCCTCAATCGGTCGCCCGGTTAAATTATTGACCACTCGTCCCCAGGGTTTACGACGACGAAGACGCAAAAATCCGAAACTTAAATAACTCAAAATTTTAGAGATGCTGGCGGCAAACGAGGCGCTGGTGGTGTAAGCCGAAGATAAAACCGAAACCACCCCCACCACACCTAATCCTGCCGCTACCGGCAAACTAACAGTCTCAGTGATTCGCAACACTTCTTCGTTGGCGGTGATTTGCTGAACTAAATCGTCCACGAAAGTTCCTTCTCGGGCCGCCTCCGGAATATTCTCTAACTGCTTAGGCAGGGAGCCGAAACTCGTTGCTGGGGCCCGAAAAACCAAAACTACCGGTTTCAAATTGGAGCTAAACGACTGGGCCACGTCCTGCCAAAAACCGGTGGTCCGGCCATTGATGGTGTAGGCGCCCGGAGGAGCGGTCAAAGTAATATTGACCGGCTTAGTTTCGCCCGGAGCAAAAAATCCTAAGTTGACGGTTATTTGTCTATTTACTAAATCCCAGACGGCGGAGTTGCCCAGATCTCCAGGAACAAATCCCGCCGGTATATCAAAAATTACTTTCACATTAGACATTGGCCCATCGGGATTAACGATGGATAACGACAAAATCTGGGAGCTCAAGTTCTGGGCCTGCGCTAAAGGCGCGAACAACGACAAACAACAAACGACTGACGACAAAATCAGTCTGAAAATCACTCCGGTCGTTAGTCGTAAGTCGTAGGTCATGAATTATTTTAAGTTTAGCATTTTAGTTTTTCCCGGGACGGCCGTGGAAATTCTTATGAATATCTTTGAGATGCTTGTTCGTGATGTGGGTATAGATTTGCGTGGTGGCAATATTGGCATGCCCCAAAAACTCCTGAACGGAACGAATGTCAGCGCCGTTCATCAATAAATCGGTGGCGAACAAGTGACGCAGACCATGCGGGGTTAGCCGCTTGGTAATCCCGGCTTTGCGCGCGTAAAAACTCACCAACCGCTGAACTGATCTGGGAGTAATCGGGCCGATGACTCTCCCCTTTTTATCCAAACTCACAAAAAGCTTTCCCTCAGTGTCGGGGCGTTTATCTAAATAATTTTTCAAAGCTTTTTTCGCCGAATCGGAAACGAATACCAAGCGCAGCTTTTCTCCCTTGCCGCGGACAGTCAGTTCGCCACGATCAAAATTCAAATAGCGATCCAGATTGCAAAGCTCGGCGAGCCGAAGTCCAGTAGAAAACAAAACTTCCAAAATCGCCTTATCCCGCAACATCCGCAACCCGTCGCCGTCCGGCGCGGCCAATAATCTCCCCAGGTCATCCAACTCAACTAATTCAATTTGGCGTTGGGGAATTTTCGGTAATTCAATTTTGTCCGGCGCGACTACGTCATAATCTTTTTTAATCAGGTATTTTAAAAAATTCCGGATAGCGATCACGTAATAAGTCTGGGTAACTTTCTTCAAACCCTCTTTGCGGGCCAAGGCCAGACGAAAGTTTTTGATGTTATCCAAATTAATATCGCCAATGGATTTCACCCCGGCATTTTGAAAAAAAGCGCGTAAATAACGCTCATAATTCTCCCTGGTTTTAGGAGAGCGATTCTTCTCAATTTCCAAATAGTCCAAATATTCCTTCAAAAGCTGATCAGCGGAGGTCATATACTCATTATAACCTGTCGCACATTAATTTGACGTAACGCCGGCAAAGTTTTGAGATTTCGGCTTTCTGAGCTATACTACCCAAAACACATGGCAAAACGCCCGCCGATAGTCGTAATAATGGGAAGCGTAGACCACGGCAAGACCACCTTGCTGGACTACATCCGTAAAGCTAATGTCGCCGCTAAGGAAGCCGGCGGTATTACCCAATCTGTTGGCGCTTATGAGATAGCTCACAATGGCCAGAAGATCACCTTCATTGATACTCCCGGTCATGAGGCGTTTTCCAAAATGAAATCGCGCGGAGCAAATATCGCCGATATCGCTATCTTGGTGGTGGCCACCGATGACAGCGTCCAGCCGCAAACCAAAGAAGCCATTAAGATAATTAAGGAATCCGAAACTCCGATGATCGTCGCCATCAATAAGATTGATAAAGTGGCGAACACGGAGCCGGTAAAAAATGATCTGATGCAGGCCGGCGTGATGCTTGAGGGCTATGGCGGCGACATCACTAATCAGCCGATCTCCGCGAAAACCGGTGATGGAGTCAATGAACTGCTGGATCTGATCTTGCTGACCGCCGATATGGAAAATCTGGAATACGACCCGGAGGCGCCGGCTAGCGGTTTCGTTTTGGAATCAAAGCTGGATCGCCGCCGGGGTATTGTCACCACGGTGATTTTGAAAAATGGAACTTTGAAGCAGGGCGACGAAATCAATGTCGGCGCGCATGCCGGCAAAGCGAAAATCCTGGAAAATTTCCTTGGCGAGAACGTTAAATCTTTAATCCCTTCAGCTCCGGCGATTATTATGGGCTTTGAAACCCTGCCGAATGTCGGCGCGGAATTTTATGTCGGAAAATCCACAGCTAGCCAGGAAAAGACCCGTTTAGAAAATAAACCGGCTACCTTAACTCCGGAAAAAGAAGGAACTGTGCGATTAGTTTTGAAAGCGGATGTCTCCGGATCGCTGGAGGCGCTTTCCCAGATCATTAAGAATTTGCCAATTAAGCCCAAACAAAAATTGGAAATAGTCAGCGAGGGCGTGGGCGACATTACCGACGGCGATATCAAGCACGCTATGTCTACCAAGGCAATCGTGATCGGTTTCCGAACCCGCACAATCCCCGCCGCCGCGACATTGGCCCGAGCCCAAGGAATCCGCGTTGTGGAATCGGAAATAATCTACGACCTGATCAAGACCGTGCAGGAAACTCTGGCTTCTTTGGACAAAAAGGCCCCGAAGGGAAAATTAGAAATTTTAGCCATCTTTAGTAAAAAAGGTACTAAGCAGGTGATCGGTGGAAAAGTTACCGAAGGGCAAATTCTTAACAATGCTATTCTGGAGGCAGAACGAGGCGGCGTGGTAATCGGAAGCGGGAAAATCGTGAATCTCCAGCAGTCCAAACGCGACGTGAAAACCGTAGAGGCGGGATTAGAATGCGGTTTAATATTTGACTGTGAAAAAGAAATTAAAGTGGGCGACGTGTTAATGAACTACTAACGACTAACAACTCACGACGAACCAAAATGAATCATAGACCGGAGCGAGTTAGCGGGTTAATAATGGCGGAGCTGGGGAAATTAATCCTGAAAGAAATTGAAGTAGAGGGGGCGTTGCCGACCATCACCGAAGTGGATGTTTCGGATGATCTGGCGCGCGCGATCGTGAAGGTCAGTGTTTATCCCACGGAAAAATCGGAGGAGGTGGAAAAACAACTGAATAAGCTGCGTTCGGAGCTACAATGGCAGCTCCTGAAAAAAATGAATATCCGCCCAATGCCCAGAATTGAATTTGAAATTGATTACGGACAAGAGTACGCGGCTAAGATTGAGAAAAGATTGCTGGAAAGCGAGGGCAAGTAGGGAGAACTTTATTCCGATACCTGTATCGTCTCAAAGCTTTCGCTGAAGTTACCAGCATTATCAAAAACCCTCAACGTGATTGTATGTCTACCTGATTCTATGAACGGAATATTTAACTGCGCCAATACTGGCAGGAAGGTGCCTTCATCTAAACTCACGTAGAAGCCATTCTGATAGCTCGGCTGTTCGTCTTGATTATAGAACTCAAAGCGGACCACCTCTCCTGCCTTCACTTTTCTGCCGCTCGCTTTGATTATTGGTTTCGGCGGGGCAGTGGTGTCAATTTTTACTTTGTAATGAACTGTGGGGGCAATCAGGCCGTCCCGCTCCACAATAAGATGGAAGTAATAAATTCCGTCGCTAATAACCGGAAGGGAAACGAAATTATGATCCGAAACAGGATCAAGCTTCGGCGTGTAATTCGGGAGATCATTGAAGGCGTAGCGAAAGCGATCCCCTTTTCGCTGTTGATTCCAAAAGAATTTTACCTCCTTTGTGGCATACCAGCTTTCAGAATTGGGGTTGGTCTCGGAATAAACCCTAGGACTGGTCAACACGCCGGATCCCGGACTGTAGTCTGAGAGTTCCAAGACTTGATAGGAGCTGTTGGCCGCGGTCCGCAAAACATCAGTTCCTAATCCATCATTGGCTAAAATTTTGGTATCAGGATTGAAACTGAGAACAAAATCTCCCGCTTTTCTGGGTTGAATGATCATTTCCCCGATAACACCGCGCTCTCCGGAAAAGCCCTGACCGGGAACGATACAAGCAATCACTACTTTACCTAGACGAGCATTGATACTTTTCTCAATCGTTAACTCGGGATCGCAAAAAGATCTATCCATAACGACCTCGCGAACAATAATCTTCGCAGGATCGTAATTTACAACCGATTCCACGGCGTTGATCTGTTCACCGCCCGTTTCCAGAATAATCGCAATCCTAGCCTCGGTGTGTTGGTCAATGATGCTGGAGTTAGGTCGGAAAGAAAGAGTGGAATTATAAATAATATGCGGCGCGGTGCCTATCGGTATAAGCGATCGGTTAAATAACACGCTATTCACCAAGAAGACAATAATAAAGAAAAGGACCGACAACAACACCTCGGACAGATTAGAAGGAATTTCTTTGGAAAGAATTGTGAATTTCCGGAACTTTAAATAGGTGACGCAAACAAAAAAATAGTGGTGAAAAAGGCGCTGATCATGATGCTTACCGGAAACGTACGCAGTGGCATCAGTAGCAAGAATCCACCTATAAACCTTCCATCCGAATTAAGTAGCGGGAGATTTTGAAAATTGTATGGAACACCGTTCAACTTAACGTTTTTTTGCCAGTCATGGCCAACCGAGAGTAATTCGCCCCGACTCATCCGATCCTGCAGATACAGACTTAGAGCATCTCGATCTAACTGAGAATCTAGATTAGTCCCGAAAATTGATCCCTTTTGATTGTAGATGGCTACCCGCGCCCCAACAGGAAGATAGTTTTTTTGAAAATTAATGGCATACGCATCATCAGCCCGATAACCGACAAAGATTCCTCCCGGAGAAAAACTGTTCTCTTGAGGGACGGGAACTCCTGCGACCAAAAGCAAGGAAATGGCCGGAGTTTCTTCAAATGAGGCGATCTCTTCACCCGCCGCTATCTTGCGACCCCAAGCAGTTCTTTCATAGATATAATCACCGTAAGTAGTCGGCTGTATCGTGCGTGAGATCACCCTGCCATCGCTGTCGCTAACAATGATATCACTTACGCCGGTGGTTTTATGCTCTTGAATGGTAATATCTATCAAGCCTGCGTGATCCTTATCAGCGATGGCTTGCAGGATGGAATCGTTGTTAGCCAACCGCCTAGCTTGGGCCAATAAAAATTCCTGATCCTTAGCAAGTCCGGATTCTACCAAAGATAATTGTCCCGGTATCACGAAGTCAGCAAAAACCTCCGCAAGAACAGGCGAAAAAATCGCGAGAATAGTAATCTCTGCTAAGACTAATAAGGTGAAAATAAATTTTCTCCAATTTTGTCTCACAGCTCTATAGTGTTAACAACATTATAGCACGCCATGTTATTATTCTATTAACATGAGCGCAGAACTAATACTTTTCAGTATAGCTATTTTTGAACTGATCTTCCTAACCCTGCTTTACAAAAAGAAAAACAACTTTCTTTCCGCCCCAATTATCGTTAATTTAATTCTGATTTCGATCTTAGGAGCTAAAATGATCTACGTCTTCGGATTTAAAGCTAACGCCGGAAATATTTTCTACGGAATAGCGACTTTCTTTGTTTTCTTCCTGTTAGAGCACTATGGCGCTAAAACTGCTACACGCGCGGTATGGGTTTCATTCTTATTCATCGCGCTTTTCATGATTTTAGCCCAAATGACCATCAGTATCACCGGGGTTCCGGAAACTAAAAAGATGGAAGAGGCGCTTCACGCGGTATTTTCCGTATCGCTACGCATAGCGCTGGCCAGCTTGCTAGCTTTCCTGGTTTCTCAAACTGTGAATATAAATGTCTATCAGCGCCTGAAGACCTGGACTAAAAATCGCCACCTGTGGCTGAGGGTAAATGTCAGTAATATTATTACTCAACTTATTGATAGTATTATCTTCTTTTCGGTAGCTTTCATAACCGTTTTGTCATCCGACGTCGTTGAGCTGATACTGACAGGATTCGTCATAAAAGTGGCGGTGGGATTATTATCTACGGTTTTCTTGTATATAAGCTACCTCTCAAGCCATCCGCATTTTGAAAAGGAATAGCGGGAGCTGGGTTCAAGTCTCAGGCACAAACAAAAGATCGGCTTATGCCGATCTTTTGTTTGTGCCCGGGGTCATTGGACTTTCGCTTCGCTTTTAGGCTGCCGCCTAAAGCTCGCCGAACCTATACGCCGCACCCCGACCCCCATCTCGGACACCTTCTGGTTTCCGAGAGCCTTCCAACGCGGGGCGCGGCTTGGTTCGAGTCTGGGTAAAAATTTTAAAACTGGCATTGAGCCAGTTTCAAAATTTGTGCCCGGGGTCGGACTCGAACCGACAAGCCCTTGCGGGCGGAGGATCTTAAGTCCTCTGCGTCTGCCATTTCGCCACCCGGGCAAAAGGCCGCGTGAAGCGGCCTGAGAGGCGCCGGCGAGAATCGAACTCGCGTATATCTCTTTTGCAGAGAGATGCCTTACCACTTGGCTACGGCGCCACTGAAAGCATTATTATCCGAAAATGGCTAATTTTCAACCCCTCTTATTTATTTTCTTTACTCAACGCCGCCAACGCCAGAGACGCTCCCAAAATTGCCACATCGCGGAAAGTGATCAGGAAAACGCTGAAATCGGAAAATATAATTCCCGCCATGGTGGCCGCCGATAGTAACGCCGGGTAAAAAATCCGCCAGCCCGACAACAACCACAATCCCAAAATTATTTCGTAAACGCCGAACATCGGCAACAGAGTTTCGCCGGGAATAATGTTGGTCATAAACGAAGGAAGGAATCCGACCCAGGCATCGGGGATAACGAAACCACTGATCGCGGCATACAAGAATGTGAACGCGATCCCGACCCGCAGAAACAAAGAAGCTAATTTTATATTTGGCATATAAAATCATTATACAAAAATCCCCTCCGACAAAACGTCGGAGGGGATGTGGATTCTACTTGCGAACGGCGAGGAACCGACAGTCTACTTTCCAAGGCTCGGCAATGGGAGACTCAAGATTGAGTTCCCGATCACCAAACGAGGAGCCGAGATACGGCTTGAAATCACGCCAGGATTGGCCAAGAGCGACCATCCAGTCTTCGCCATCCCATTGGTTCTGGGCATAAAGAAGGAGCTCGCGGAGGTTAGCTGGCTGGTAACCATCCTGCTTCATTTCTTCAATTGCTTCCTCCGAAGAAATGGCGTGATCAAACTGGTACACCTTGAAGTCTGTGTGCGTACCGACATCAGGAAAATGCTCTTCATTGATGTCGGTGTCCACATAACTTAGTTTGCTTTGCTGGAAAAGTTGGTCAGCAGCATGATCCGAAGATTCGGTTTCCCTCAATTTCCACCAAGTTCCACCACCAATCACCGCCGCCATGATCGCTCCCGCCAACAATGCGCGCTTACCGCGCGCCCAATGCAATTCGCTGGATTTTGACGCGGAGATCTCCAAATCCTTGAACTCGGCAGCCATCTTATCAAGATAGACCTCATCTCCCCAGGCGGCGATCAAGTAACAGTTGCGGAGAGAGCCATGATCGTTACCACTGGGACCCCAAGCAACTACTACGCCGGCATGAATTCGCGCGTTCCCGTGTTCTCCGCTGGTGGTACACACCCGAAACAGATCGGGCCGGAAAATCCCCAGACTCTTGGCCTTAGCAACCTCTTCCATCACTGCAACCGGCAAAGAAAAATTAATGCCTTCAAGTGAATTGGCGTCAGGCAGATGGCTCTTAATTACACGGATGGCCTTTTTATCCAAAAGGTCATAGTAATCAGCGGCAACAGACTCGCCATTCAGCGATTCCGGCTTCTGCCCGGTCTTCGCCAGCATCATCTGAAAATCAGAAATCCTCTTCTCGTACTCCTCGTCGGAAATGAAAGAATTTCGGAACAACCTCAAGGTACGCGGCATCTCTTTTTCCTCAAATGGAGTTGTAAATTAACCGCCGATATTTTAACAAAATCATCACGCTTTGTCAAAGAGAAACTAAAAACCCCTCTTGCGAGGGGCTCCTAGTTCAATACGACGACTTCGGCAGTATTGATACCGAACTTGCGGGCAGATTCCCGGTCCGGCATCCAAATGTCCATCCGATCCTGGAAGCGACGGTTCATGCGGTCTTCAACTACGAAAACCTTTTCACCGAACAATTCCGGAATCTTAACTCGGGTATACATAGGCAACGCGTTGGTCGCCACGATACCGTCCCGAACATGAGTACCGGCCGCCGTAATAAACGGGGTGTCGTCAGTCTGGTCGGGAGTAGAAGAATAAGCGGTGATATGCAATTGCATACGCTTGATTCCCTCTTCCATCGGCGATTTGGCCACTAAAGTCGTAACTTCAGTGCTTCCCTCAATTACTGCCTGATTTAAGGCATTGGCCGGTAAGACCGGCGCGATAGAGGAAATGTTGGCCAATAAAGCCAAAGAGAGA
>CAZJFE010000029.1:0-8031 GCA_964545345.1 uncultured Candidatus Saccharibacteria bacterium
CCGCTTCTAAGTTGGCGCAGGAAGCCCATGAAGCTATTCGGCCTACCCACATTGAGCATACTCCGGACTTGATTGAATTGACCGATGAGGGTGAGAAAAAACTTTATCGTTTGATTTGGCAGAGGTTTGTTGGCTCCCAAATGCCACAGGCGCGAGTGGCGTTGACTACCGTTGATGTTTCCGCGGGAAAGTATTCCTTGCGCACTAATGGCCAGCAAATTGTTTTTGATGGTTTTTTGAAAATTTGGCCTCAGAAGTTTTCGGAGAAAGAATTGCCGGATCTAGCTAAGGGAGAAGGATTGGATTTGAAAGAGGTCAGGCCAAGTCAGCACTTTACCGAACCGCCACCTCGTTTTACTGAAGCCAGCTTGATTAAAATCTTGGAAGAATATGGCATTGGCCGCCCTTCCACTTACGCGCCGACACTTTCAGTCATTCAAACTCGCAACTATGTGCAAAAAGAACAGGGTAAGTTCAAGCCGACTGAAGTAGGGGAGTTGGTTAACAAGGTTCTTACAGAGCATTTTCCTCAAATCGTGGATATTGATTTTACCGCGAAAATGGAAGAACAGCTTGATAACGTGGCTCACGGAAAAGAAAAGTGGCAGCAATTAATCGGGGATTTCTATACTCCTTTCGCGAAAAATTTGGAAGAAAAATATTTGGTGGTTCAAAAAGAGACAAAAGATGAGATGACGGATGAGAAGTGTGAGAAGTGCGGCAAGCCGATGATGATCAAATACGGTCGGTTCGGAAAGTTCATGGCCTGTTCCGGGTTCCCGGATTGCAAAACCACCAAAGCGATCGCTAAAGAGCCGCCAAAAATGATTGGAATGAAATGCCCGAAATGTCTGGAGGGAGACGTGATTGAGAAACGGGTAACCCGAGGTAGGGCGCGCGGGAAGATTTTCTGGGGTTGCAACAAATATCCGAAATGCGATTTTGCCAGCTGGACCAATCCCTTGAATCCTCCGGCGGAAGGCGAGGCGGGAGCTGCGCCGGCGGGCGGCGTTGTTAAAGAAGAAAAGGAAGAAGAAAAAGACGACGCACCGCAGGAAGACGAAGAAAAAAACCCCGAATCTTAAGATTCGGGGTTTGGTTGTGACTTTGCCCAGGCAAAAGCTTTAATCAGGGCGGCTTTGGAATCAGGGAACATGGCAATCACTCTCCGATCAATCACACCTTCCGTTTTATCAAACTTCAGCGCGTCTTCTATGTTTGCCAGCCTGTCTTCGGTAATTCTTTTCAGTCCGCCGGTGGCTGGATGAAACCTCATGCTTTTAATCTTTTCGGGCGGGATCATCCAGGCGATTACTAACCTTGAAGGATTGCCGTCAGCGCCATCCGTGCATTCAATCACACATGTGTTGCGCAAGCTTCCCAAGAGGTCCATATGGAATTGCAAACTCCAGCTTAAATCAACTTCTTCGGCTATCTCCCGATAAAGCGCCGCCTCCAAAGTTTCTCCCTTTTCCTGATGGCCCCAAACGGTAGTCTGGCAAATTCCCGGTCTGGTTTCATCGGTCATTTTCTGGTCATCAAACTCTCCGCGGCGTTGTAAAAGGGCGACCAAGCCATCCTTTGGCAATCTAGTGAAAGCGATCAGACCCACCATTCCCGGTTTCTCTTCCACATTCTATTCCTTCAAAAATCCCAGGGGGAGTTTACCTCAAAAAGAAAAAAACCGCCATAGGGCGGTTTCGGAATATTCTTTGTCGTCAGTTATTAGTCGTTCGTTGTTCGTCGTAATTCGTTAGTAGTCAGTCGTTTGAGCCAGGTGTGCCGGCTTGGTCAGATTTCGCCCGAGTCGCCAGAGCGCGTTATCAAGCGCCAGCATAGAGGTTGGATGTTTTCCCAAGCCGCTACGTTTCAGATTGATGCGGGCCAGCAGTTTCTGCATTGCCGCCACCGTAGCCATTCTAATTTCTTTTACTTCAGAGCTGTGCGGCAGAAGTTCAATCTGATCATCAATCTGCTGAGTCAGTTCTTTGTTGTAAGCCAGAACCCCACAGGCGCGTAGCGCGTTCGGAATCGCCGAATCGGCAATCGGTCCCAGTAGTTCACCGTCTTCCAGCGGCCGTAGCTTTCCCGGATTGGCCAGGGCGCGTCCCTGGTAGATCATTAGCCAAAGTTGCGCGCGCTTGGAAAACCGGAGCGGATAGTTATCGCGCAGCTTGTCGGAATGGAAGAAGCAATCTTGGCCGAAGCTTTTCGGGAATTCCATTTCAATCATATCCACGATACCGAGACGATTCCCATCTCCAAAAGCTCGCCAGTGTCCGGCTTCAAACAAGTTCTTCCAGTCATCATCAAATTTCGCCCGCATGTTCCTGGCTACCTCTAGCAGGTAGCGGGTTCGATAAGTCAGAAGAGGGATAGGCGTATCACCTTGGAAAAAGCTTCTCGCGCTGTATTCGGTCGCGAACGCGTTAGTGATGGAGTCGGCCTCAATGCGGCGATTTTTGAAGCGTCGATAGAAACATCGGAACATCGCCTGCGAACCCGCGTAAACACCGGTTTCATCTTCCACCCGGAAACGCGGATGTGGTTTCTTCGGATCAGTAAAAGAGAAATTGATGGCGGAGATGTATGGCAGGTAGCGGGCGAATGCTTCATTATCGGACGGCAGAACCGCTGGCATGTTCCAGTCCGGTATCTGCAAATTTTGGCCAGCCAGTCCATCTGCTAGGTCTGTTAGGCGCAAAAGATGAATCTTCACATGCTTGGCGGAGTAGTCCTGAAAATTCTCGTCATTCCAGAGGCGGACAATTCCTTGAGTCCTCGGATTCATGGTCGGTTGGCCGGGCCAGCCGACTTCAATTTCTTTCATCACTTTTTACCTCTCCAGTAAAGATTGAAAAAGAGCCGGCTAATAGAATACTCTAAAAAGAGATGACAGTCAACCCGCCGCCCTCATATCGGCGAACACGAGGTGAGCGATGTCCCTAATCTAAAAGTAGGTAAATACATTTTTTGCTTGTATCTTGAAGGGAGGGCGGGGGTCAAGGATTACAATGAACGTAAAAGATTTCATACAAAAGGATCGCCGTGGCCTTGTTTATCGGGCTTATGAATTTTCCAAATCAGCTCACGCCGGGCAGAAGCGGAAAAATGGAGAGCCCTATTTTTCCCATTGCTTGGCGGCTGCCGAAGCAATCGCGGAGTGGGGTCTGGATGAGGCGACCGTTGCCGCCGCTTTGTTGCATGATATCGTGGAAGACACCGGCCATAATTTGGATGAAATCCGAGAGAAGTTCGGCGAGGAGGTGGCGTTTTTGGTGGACGGGGTTACTAAAATCGGAATGGTGCGTTATCGGGGAATTGAGGGCAAGGTAGAGAATTTGCGAAAATTTATTTTATACCTCAGCCAGGACATTCGGGTGATTTTAGTGAAGTTGGCGGATCGCCTGCATAATATGAAGACTTTATACGCTGTGCATCCGCAAAAACAAAAAAGGATCGCGCTGGAAACCATGGAGATTTACGCGCCGCTGGCTTATCGCCTAGGAATGCAACGATTGAGCGGCGAACTGGAAGACCTCGCCTTCCCGTATCTCTATCCGCAGGAACATAAATGGCTGATTGAGAATGTGAAAGAGCGATTTGAAGAGCGAGAAAAGTTTTCCCAGAGAATGAAGCCGGCGATTGAATCAGAATTGCAAAAAAACGAAGTAGAATTTTTACGAGTGGATTCCCGCGCGAAACGATATACTAGCTTGTACAAAAAACTGCTTCGTTACGATATGAACGTGGAAAGTATTTATGATTTGGTGGCGATGCGTATTGTTGTCCCGAAGGTGGAAGATTGTTACTCCGCGTTGGGAATCATTCACAAGACCTGGCCGCCCGTGCCGCACCGGTTTAAGGATTACATCGCTTTGCCAAAATCCAACGGCTATCGCAGTTTGCACACGACGGTGTTTGGTCCGGAGAATAAAATTACGGAAATTCAGATCAAGACGGAACAAATGCACAACGAAGCCGAGTTAGGTATCGCCGCCCACTTTGCTTATCATCAAGCCAAAAACACCAAGGCCTACATAGAAAAAGCCGCCTCGGTGGCGGACAAGAAAGAACTATCTTGGATCAAGCAGTTGCGGAGTTGGCAACAGGAATTCACTAATCCGGAAGAGTTTATGCAATCTTTTAAGATAGATTTTTTCCAGGATCGGATTCTTACTCTGACGCCGAAAGGAGAAGTAATTGATTTGCCGTTGGGCGCGACCCCGGTGGATTTTGCTTACCAAATTCATACCGAGGTCGGTAATCATTGCGCCGGCGCCAAGGTCAATGGGAAAATTGCCACTCTGAATCATAAGCTGAGATCGGGCGATATAGTGGAAATTATTATTCAGAAAAACAAGGGGGCATCTGAGTCCTGGTTGGAGTTTGTTCACACCGGATCGGCGCGCAACCACATTAAATCCGCGCTGCGCCGACAGGTTTCTACCTTGGACAGGAAAGATCCGCAATCAACGGAGTTTAAGTTAGTGGTTAAAGACAGAGAGGGTCTGCTTGGAGAAATTTCCGATATTGTTAGCCGGTCGCACGTGCGGATTCAGTCGGTGAACGCTAAATTGCCGATGGTGCGTATCAGCTGTGAGGTGCTGACAAAAGATAAGGCGGAGAAGTTGGTTGAGAAAATTAAAAAACTGAAGGAGGTTCGGACTGTGGATTTTCGCTTGGTTTAGACGAGGTTAATTTAGAAATAATTCCCTGCAATTCTTCGGGGGAGTAGAAGGTGATGATTAGTTTGCCGCTTTCTCCGGAGCGGTCTACTTTCACCGGCGCGCCAAGCGCTGCTTCCAGCTCACGCTGTAAGCTTTCGGTTTCCGGATCGGCTGCCGGGGCCATAATGCCATCCATCGCCGGAATTTCTTTCCGGGTCATTTTTTGAATCCTGGATTTTAGTTCGCGAACGCTCATATTGCTGCGCAATAAATCTTCCATCAGCATTTGCTGTTGTCCCGGATCATTCACAGTCAATAATAATCTTCCCTGACTTTCACTGATTTGGTTTTTTGAAATGGCTTCTTGGACGATAGTCGGCAGTCCCAGCAGGCGCATAGTGTTTGCCACCACCTCCCGGCTTTTTCCTAAACGGGCGGCGATTTCTCTTTGGGTCATCGCGAACTCATCTTGCAGGCGGGCATAGGCGCGGGCGGCTTCAATCGGATCCAAGTCTGCGCGTTGTACGTTTTCCAAAACCGCCAATTCCAGCCGCTCTTTTTCTAGGTTGACCTGGCGGATGATCGCCGGGATTCTTTCCAGGCCGAGTAGCTTTGAGGCCTGCCATCGGCGCTCGCCGGCGATTAATTGGTAGGAGACTTCCGTGCCTAGCTCGCCCTCCTTCTCAATTTTGGTTACCGTAATCGGCTGAAGGATGCCGAATTCCCGGATGGAATTAGCGAGATCTTTAAGGAGCTCAGGATCAAAATTCCGCCGCGGCTGTTGCGGGTTGGGGGAGATTTTATCTATTTCAATCAAGAAGACCGGTCCTTGAATCGGCGGATTATTGTCCATTACATTCTAATTATATACTTTTTCTGTGCTCGGGGAGAGACTCGAACTCTCATGATGTTGCCATCGGTGGATTTTGAGTCCACTGCGTCTGCCATTCCGCCACCCGAGCAGGTTTACAACTTCCAATCTTAGATTATTCAGAGGGCTTAGTCCAGTATGCCATTTCGCCGTTTACTGGACATTTGGCGTATTTTAGTGTATAATCTCGCCGTACCTTAACAACCAATCAAATAACAAATAGGAGGGCTGCGTCGTGGCCGATCTTGTTTTAGACAAGGAACGGAAAGACGCTCTTAAGCTGATAGAAGAAGGACGAAATGTTTTTTTGACCGGTAAGGCCGGGACGGGTAAGTCCACTCTTAGCAAACATTTTTTGGCTACGACTAAAAAGAAAGTCTTGGTGTTGGGCTCTACCGGGATAGCGGCGATCAACGTTGGCGGGCAGACGGTTCACTCGGCAATGCGGATTATGCCGCGGATGCAGGTTAAAGACATTGAACGGACTTACGCTCCTTGGGCGGCAATCTTCAAATATATTGACGCGATCCTGCTGGACGAAGTTTCCATGGTGCGCGCCGATCTGTTGGACTGCATGAATAAGTTTCTGCAGTTGAACGGTAAAGTTGAAGGCGCGCCAATGGGTGGTATTCAGCTGATCATGGTTGGAGACATCTGCCAGCTTCCTCCGGTAGTCACCGAAGAGGAACAGGAATTTTTCTCCAGCCAGTACGGCGGTCCGTATTTCTTTGACGCTAACTGCTACTCCGATTTGCAGATGGCGGGCGTGGAGTTGAAGAAAGTGTTTCGGCAGAAAGATCCGAAGCTGGTGAAGGTGTTGAACCTGATCCGGACCGGAGAAGCTACCGAGAAGGATCTTCGAGTCCTGAACAACCGGCACGACATGATCTTTGATCGGTCAAAGTACCCGAGTCATATCTACCTCGCGACTCGCAACAAAATCGTGGATGAAATTAATGCCACGAAGATGAGCGAGCTTCCCGGCAAAGAGGAGATCCTCCGCGCCGTGCTCTTCGGACGCTTTCCGAGAGAGCGTACGCCCGCCGAGGACAATTTGGTTCTCAAAGTCGGGGCGCGGGTTATGTTGCTGAACAACGACCGCGAGCGGCGTTGGGTGAACGGCGACATCGGAACCGTTGTCGGTTTCGGTCCCGGGCAGGTGAATGTTGAGCTGGCTCGTCAGGGAGTTGTCGGAGTGAATCAGCACAAGTGGGAAACGGTCCGGCAGTTGTATGATCCCGCGCTGAAAGTAATGAAGCGGGAAATTACCGGCTCCTTCACGCAGTACCCGATTCGTCCTGCCTGGGCGATTACGATTCACAAAAGCCAAGGGCAGACCTTTGAAAACGTGGCGATTGATTTTGCCGGCGGCACCTTCGCTCACGGTCAGGCCTACGTAGCTTTGAGCCGATCCACGTCCCTTAGTGGCCTGGTCTTGGCGAACGAACTTACACCGGAAGATATAATGTTTGACGAACGAGTCCGCGCTTTTATGAAGACGCTGAAGTAAAAAAATAGCCCCTGCATCAAATTTGATGCAGGGGCTTTGTTATTTCGTCCAGTCTGGTTCCGGCGGAAGAGTTTCCGGCCACTCATTAGTTACGGCGTAAGCTGTCATCGCCCAGAGGAGGTGGCCGAGGCGTCCGTTGCCGTCTTCGAACGGATGAATCCTTTCAAACTCCAGGTAGACCTCATTCGGATAGGAGGGGGCGGTTTCGCTATCGAAAAAATTATCCATTGCCCGCTCGATCAGGTCAGGATGGAGACCCGAATTTCCGTTGGCGAAGACGACCGGAATCTTTCTGAATCCCCTGGAGTTTCTGGGTTCAATCATCGCCGCCCACTCCATCACTTTCCTTCTGACTAGGTTACAAAGGCCGTCCACCGTCTCGATCTCCGGCATGGATTCCCCACGGTTTCGCAGTTCCGCGCAGAACCACTTCGCGTCCGCGTAGGCGATGGCGAATCCGGCGATCTGTTCGGCCGAAGTCGCTCCCTGATTCTCACACTGCTGGAGGATCAGTTCCTTGTCCCTCTTGGTGAGTAGGGGATTTTCCCTGAGGTTCATTTCCGGTCTCCTTATTTGGAGGTTATTGGATTGGTTTACTTCACTGGAACTGCCGCCATTCTAGCACATTTTAACGAATATTGTCAATAGTAAAAGCGAGGCCGGATAGCTTGTCCGGAACATCCCGGAGGCGGTTTAGTTCGTTCGTTATCCATCGAACGATAAACCGCCGAGGGCGAAGAAAATCCGCCTTAAAGCGGATTATTCTGCTTCCGGGAAGCTATTCGGCTGAGCCCTTGACAAACCTATTGTTTATATGCTAGAATAGCCCGGTATAGAGCTATCCCGGTTGGGATATTTTTTATACCCGCCAGTGGCGGATAAACACCCATATGACCAATTTCTACCCTAAAATGGTTAACGGAGCTCTCTCTTTGGCTTTATTGGCCAACATTTCCTCTATCGCGCCGGTCTTACCGGCC
>CAZJFE010000030.1:0-7784 GCA_964545345.1 uncultured Candidatus Saccharibacteria bacterium
TCAAACTTCGAGATCGGATACTCCTCCGGCTGATTAATCCACCAGACCCACCAACTCACCGGAGCGCTGAATATTAGCACCGTGGTCGTAACGCCGATAACCGCTCGCCAAGGCATCTTGAACTTTGAAACCGGCGACGGATCGGGACTCTGCTCATCACCCATTAAGCCTCCTCCTTCTCTGTAAAGCTCTATCGCGACACAGCAAATTTTATTCTTAGAGCGAGGCGCCCGGATTGGAGATAGATATCTATTCTCCAATCCGGGCAACAAAGCTATCAGATAAAATTCGCGTGTCCCGTGAGCGGGTTGCGGGAAAAATTCCCGGTTAACTGTGTCGTTCGTCGTTGCTGTAGGGTATACAGCTGCCTCCTCACTCCTTGTTCCCGGTAATTTCTCCTCACAACGCGAAGAGAGTTTACAGAGAAAGAGGAGGCAGCTCCTCTATTCTTGGTTGGGGTTACCTGCTGGTCTGGTATTCGGCTTGCTTCACGTCTTGGGATCCCGGCGGGAGAACCCTGGCGGGATTGACTAGGTTGGCGGCCTTCTCTTTTTCTAGGTAATCATTCCAGATTTTCAAATCCGCATCAGTGGGCACCAGTATTTCCGCGCTTTTCCCACGATGCCTTCCTCCGTCTAGACGCTCTCTGCAGGTCAACCCGATGCAATTGATATCTCCATTATCACAGTCCGTATCGGAAAAGAGCACCGAGGTGAACATCTTCCCGTCATCTCTAATCTTGGTGGAAATCTTAATCAGTGGGACGGTGATCACTGTGACACCATCATCAACATGGCAACGAAAATCTATCGGGTCGGAAATGCCGTAGTAATCTCCGCGCACATCACTGTGCTGATCGCTAGCGCTCACCAGGTCATACTGCTCGGGCTGATTAATCCACCAAACCCAGCTGCCAACAATAGCAATGATGATTATTGGCGCAACGTAACTCGTCCAATCAAAATGCTTTATGGGAACGCTGGGCTGAACCGGAATGCCGACGGCCTGCTCCTTACTGACGACGTCTTCTTGACCCACGGCTGGCCTCCTTTTATAACGGGTGTTAAGAAACTGGTGAGATTTTAATATAGAATACCTTGATTGTCAACCTCGCTGGGCGAGATCAATCAAAAAGCTCGATGAATTCATCGAGCTTTTTTAATTAGCTCCGCCCGCAACTCTTTCTTTCCTTCCGGCCTGATAAACAATCTCGCCCAATCGTCGGGCTTCCATCCTTTCTGCGTCCAGTGGATCCAGTAGCCCAAGGCGCAGGGCTGGCCATACTTCGGGTTCAGCGGATACTTTTTCCAACCAATCCGGTAATTTGGCGTGATCTTTCCGTCAAACAGAATCGTCTTTCCGTCCTCATCAAAGATTTTCAATCTATCTCCTTTCTCCAGAAGCTCCACCGCTTCATCCCAAGATTTCTTCCCGTCCTTATAAAAAACCCAACAAACCCCCTCCGAACCGGTTTCATACCAATGCGCGATCACACCGCGAAAAACACGGCAACGCATATGCTACTCGCTTAAAGATCTAAGACCAATATACCACCCCTGTGCGCTCGGCAGGAATCGAACCTGCACCGCCTCCTTCGGAGGGAGGCATTCTATCCATTGAACTACGAGCGCTCGTTCGCCTTAGTTAATCCCATCACCAGCCCAATCGTCAACCAGAGTATCAATCGGCCCGGCTGTAGAGTCCACAAGAAATGGTCAAACAGACCAAGCAGTAATAATGCTAAAAGCATTATTGTTGGAATTACTAATAACGAATTACTAATTTCTAATTGGGAATTGGAATTTAAGACTTTTTTAGAAATTAGAAATTTGAAATTAGAAATTAAGATACCACACAGAAAGACGAGCCACGCCAATAGGCCGGCTACGCCAACCTCCGATGCTATCAAAAGATATAGATTGTGGATCGGCTGCCATTGCCAGACCTGATTCATTCCAGCGCGTTTATAAACTTCGTTCTTTACCGAATATAAAACCTGGTTTCCAATACCCACTCCCAAAAAGTTATTTTGAATAATGTTCAGCGCCAATTGGTTATAAGATAACCGCTGGGTGACCGCCGGCTCACTCGGGCTGACCTGAGCGCGTGGCAAAATAAAATCTTTGAAGCCGGTAAATAAAATAACGACAATGGCGAAAAGTAAAATGGATAACCTGACTGCTTGAATCCAGTTAATGCGAGACAATAACGAATAACTAATAATAGTCAGGCTGGCCGCTGTGGCGACTACCCAGGCAGCACGCGAAAAAGCGAAAGTTAATCCGAGAACGATCACGAAAATTCCCGTCCCAAGCAGTGCGTCGCTGGCTAAAGTCCGGAAACCGCTGAAAAATTTCCATTCTGACGGCCGCCTCAGCCAAAAATGATACATCGCCAACAGACCAATGATCAAAAAAGCGGCCAAAACATTGGGGTGCGGAAGAGTTCCGTAAGCGCGTAATACTTTTCCTCCTTCAGCGATGATTTTCGCCGCTCCACCGATATTTGGGCCGATCAGTGGCTCACCCAACCGTCCTAGTCCCAAACCGGCTTGCTGAACGAATTGGCCAATCCCAATTAGTGACTGAACTACCGCCGAACCAGCCAACACCGCCAAGATATTTTCAAACTTTACCAACCCTAGCCGCAGCATCTTCGCGACAGCCAACGCCGTGACCGCTAATAAAATGAGGCGAATAAAATTATAGATAGCGACTGGTTTGGAGAAAGCAGTCAACACGGAAAACCCGGCCAGCGCCAAAAACACAGCCAATGATTTCGTTATTCCACCATTCCCGCCTAAGGCGGGCAGGCGCGCTTGTCCGCCTCCGGCGGAAATTAGACCATAAGGAGTGGCCTTAAATTCCCGAAAGAAACCCGCTAAAAATCCTAGCATCAGAACATCGCTCAGATAAATAAAAATCGCTTCGTATTCATCAAAGCCGGTCGTGAACTGTCGCAATAAAATCCTCGTCCCAAATGGAATGGAGAAAAGAAAAATGTAAAAAGCGGTTTTAGGAGAACTCAATTGTAATTTCTGCCACATCGCTCGGGTCGCCGGCGAAATGAGTGCGGGATTTTACATGACTGAAAGAGGTTTTGATTTTATGAGCCAGCTTGTTGGCCATCTCATTCTCCGTGGTCGTAATTTCCCAATTTCCATTTTCCAACTTTTTGCTCTCTATCAACCGATGCATCGGATCCTGATCGTGAGCGCGACGCCCGAAACCTTCAACTAGCTCACCCAAGGAACCTTCCGAACCCGCCGGTAGATTTTTAACAGTAATTCGTCCTTCGTATTGATGATTTTTAATCATCTCGCAAGCCGGACAGAGCGCGAATTTCACCGGAACGTCTTTTTTGTCGGAAGAAATGCTGGCAGTTTCCGCTTTATTAAACTCCTCCATTCCATGCCGCCAGGATTTCTTATGATAAGCCGCGCCGCAACTCTTGCATAAAACTACACCGACAACAGCTTTGAATTCTTGCTGAGATTTCTTGGAAAGCGGCGCTTTAGGATTTCGGTAATTATTCATCCCGTTAGAAATATTGACCAGACAGCGACTTTATTAAAAACATTATTTTCATGTATAAGAATTATATACTAGTCCGTCTTACGCTGTTGAGTAGAATTTCTAACGGGATTCATCTTGGTAGTACTTTGATTATCTCATGGATAATCGCAATGGAAAACAAAGCAATTAGGATTATTGATAACAAATGGAATTTCAACTTTTTCATCTTCAGCCAAATCCAAATTATAAAAATACTCTCCAGGGCGATAAAGATGCCGCCGGTGAAACTAACCATCGGTAAAAATTCTCTTAATCCTCCGAAATAAAGCGCGATCGGGCCCAGCATCACAAGAGCGAAGCGGGACCAATAGGAAACCTTAAGATCGGTTTCCAAACTTTTATCCACATCATAGCCAATCGTCAGGTAAGAGCTAATCAACGCTAGGATACCCAGAATCCCCAATAACCAAGAAGCCCAGCTCGGTATGCCAATCCGTAACCCGGTGACAGCGTCTTGAGTTACGATTGGAGAAATCGCGACAACGCTGACGGCGAAAAGCAAATAAACTAACGCCGGCACCGCCACCCCCAAAACGATCGCTTTTTTCACCGGACCGCCCAAGCGCACTATGGCCGGAATGGCCGCTCGTCCGGAGAGAGCGAATAGAATTGGGCCGAAAGGAAGAAGAAAATTCCCCCAAACCGGGATAAAATCCTGCCGGGAGACCGCCCCTAAATTATCCAATCCAAACAGAAAAACTATTCCGAATATGGACAAGATTCCCATAGTAATCGCCAGCTCGGCCTTAGCAATCCTCTTTAATCCCAACAAGACACCCGCCGAAGAAAGAAACCAGAAGATTACTATCTTCAGCTCGCTGGAACCGGATCGGAATAAAAGATGAGCGAAACTTTCCGACAAAATAAGATAGATGGTCAAGACCAAAATGCCTTCAATGACGGTCATTAAGATAGCCGGAACAGTCGTCCAGCTTCCAAGATAAATCCTGGAATAGCCGACTAAGCGATGGTCTCCCGGAGTTTTCTCCACAACTTCCGCGTACATCAGATAGATAGCGATATAGGTCAAGGCGCCGATCGCCAAATATAAAAATCCAATGCTGATCCCGGAAAATTTAAATAAATACGGCAGAGAAAAAACTCCGGCGCCGATAATAGTGCCGGCCAAAACCCCGAAAGAAAGAAAAAAGCTCTTAATCCTCGTCGGTATCATGCGCGGCTAAACTTCCCATTCTTTTAATCAGTTTGCGCTCTATAAACCAAAGGAAAACCAATATGAAAATTGTGGTGAAGGTGGCGAAAATGGCAATTGAATACAGTTTATAAGCGACAGCCATCCCAATCCCGGCGGAAACCCAAAGACCGGCCGCGGTAGTCAGACCACGCACCTTATTGTTGGAAGATAAAATAGAACCGGCGCCGATGAATCCGATACCGACTACTACTTGTGAAGCAATGCGGGACGGGTCGTAGCTGGACCCAAGGAAGCTCTCAAAAGCCAGCTGGGAGATAATACTGAAAATTGCCGCCCCGGAAGAAACTAGAGCAAATGTCCGCATACCGGCGGTCTTACGAGCTAACTCCCGCTCTATACCGATCAAGGCGCCCAAAACAGTGGCCAGGGCGATCTGCCCGAAAATCTCTAAGTGAAGAGGGCTAAAAAATTCCGCAATCATAAGTCAAAAATTTCATCCCCTTGCCGAACCTTGTCATCAACCTTTACGCCAACTTCCTGGCCCTTCTTGGCGACAGCGATGTCTTTGTGGTCGTACTGCATTGATTTTATTTTCTGCTCAAAATCAGTCGTGGCTCCTTTAATGCGAACTACCAATCCCGCTTTCACCGGTTTTTTGAATTTCATAATCGCCACTTCAATGCCGCCATAAAAATGGGTGACTACGCCGATAGGTTTTTGAAACTTCGCCTTTACCACTTTCACTTTTTTCTTCGCGGGTCGCGCTACTTTCTTTACTGACTTTTTAGTAACTTTCCTTTTCATTGTTTTACTGTTTGTGATTATTTTCCTTCTCTTTCTCTATCGCGTCAATTAACTTACTGACTAACTTCTCGGGATCGGTATCGTAGATTACTTTTCCGGGGCCGCGATGCGATTTCTCCACGATTTCCTTCAACATATCCGCCATTCCGCCGGTGCCGGTCAAGACACCAATCGGTTTTTTATCCTCAAAGGCGATTGTGAATTCATTAAGAGTGCCGAGCCGACCGCAGATGTTAATGATGGCGTCGGCGGAGCGAGTCAGTAAAAGGTTGCGGCCGGCGTAGTCAAATCCGGTGTAAACAATCACGTCATGATAATCAGTCGGTAACTTATAAGACCGGATGTGGGCCGCTTCAGAGGCGGCCGGGGAAAGACCGATCACCATGCCACCGGCCTCTTTCGCGCCCTTGGCCGACCAATAGGGAATCCCGGTAGTAGCGCCGGTGACCAAAACCATTCCGGCTTCGGCGATCACTCTCCCGATTTGTTCGGCTTTCTCCAGGGCGTCAATGGCGCAATGCCCGGTCTCGGCGGCGCCGGAGACGCAAATTTTGTACTTAAGATGATGGCGTTGATTTAAGCGGGAGGCCATATATAGTATTCTACCAAAAAACTTTAGAAACTTTAGAGCTCGACGGTGGAATCTGGATCCGCGACAAAACCATCAATCGCCAGCTCATCACGCATCTTCTGAACCAACTCCTTTCCGGATTCTTCTTCCGAATGAACCACAAAGACCTTTTTCAAATTTTTACGCATCGGCTCCAACCAAGAGAGTAGTTGGGGTTGGTCGGCGTGAGCGGAATAAGCGCTGGCCACCACAATCCGGCAACGAACCGGAATATCTTCCCCGAACATCTTCACTTTTTTAGCTCCATCAATCAGCTGGCGGCCCAAGGATCCTTCGGCCTGATAGCCAACGACCAACAAGGTGCTTTTCTTATCGGAGAGGTAGCGACGCTCGTGATGCAAAATCCTGCCGGCGTTGGACATCCCCGCTCCGGCAATAATCACCTTCGGAGGCGGCACGTCATTAATATGCTTTGACTCCTCAACCGTCAGGGTCATTTTCAATCCTGGGAAGTTGAAAATGGAATCACCGGACTGGATCAGCTTCTTGGTCTCCTCATCAAAATATTTATGATGCTTTTTATAAATTTCCGTCAGTTTAATCGCGAGCGGACTATCAATGAAAATCGGGATCCGGGGAATTCGGCCGTGCTCCGCCAGTTCGTTCAACTCAAACAACAATTCCTGAGTACGCTCCATGGCGAAAGCCGGAATCATCAGAACTCCCTTACTCTTCACGGTGTCTTCAATCATATCTTCCAATAGTCCCTTCCTCTCTTCACGTGGCCCATGCACCCGGTTTCCGTAAGTTCCCTCAATAACGCAGTAATCAATATCTTCCGGGGGATCGGCGCGCTTGCCAATTATCGGGGCCGGTGAATTTCCTAGATCTCCGGAAAAAATAATCTTCTTCCCTTCCGCGGCGATTTCAATAAAAGCCGAGCCCAAGACATGCCCGGCATTATGAAAGGTGACCTGGAGATTGCCAACTTTTACTGATTGACCGTATTCCAATCCGGTCCAGTTGGCCATCAATTCTTCAATTTCTCGCACTCCGTAAATAACCGGTTTTTTGAAACGCTCGGCTTCTTGGATGAGAATATGCTCGGAATCCAACAATAAAAGATTGGCGGCATCGCGACCGGGGATTGTGGAATAAACTTTTCCATGAAAACCGTCTTTATATAATTTCGGAAGGCGGCCAACGTGATCAATGTGCGGATGAGTAACGAAAACCGCCGTGATTTCTTTTACGTCATACGGAAACGGATCAAAATTCTTCTTTTCCACGAAACTCCCGCCCTGATTCAGTCCACAATCAATCAAAAATTTCTGGTCCCCCACCTCCAGTAAAAAGTTGGAGCCAGTAACCTGCTTCGCGGCCCCGTAAAATGTCAGCTTCATGAGCTAATTATCCTTCTATTACTTAACCGAGTCAAAGATAACCACACTCATCAGCGGCCAATGATTACGATCTCTCAGCTCCGCGGTTAACCCGCCTTGTCTTAACAATTCCACCAACTGATCCGGATTCCGTTTAAAGGCGCGCTCATCTAAGAAGAAAGCCAGGTGCCCCAATACCTTTAGATATGTAGGCATTACGATATCCACCAGATAAAAACGTCCTCCCGGTTTCAATATCCTCTTTATCTCCTTAACCGCTTGGATAAATTGTTCAT
>CAZJFE010000031.1:0-7362 GCA_964545345.1 uncultured Candidatus Saccharibacteria bacterium
CCGCGTCTTCGTATCCCGAATAGGTATGCACGGCAAACCACTGCCGCTCTTTGTTAGTTTCTCCTGGCATAAAGTTAAATTATTTTACCGAGCAAGAAGGTGAAGATGGTATCCAGAACGCCTAGCACCATAGCTACCCCAACCGAAAAAACGATGACGATCATCGTTAACCGCATAGTTTCTGAAAAAGTGGGCCAATTAACTCGGGTGAACTCCTGCCTCGCCTCCTGCCAAAAGGTTTGTACTTTACTTAACATTAATAGTCATTGTATCTTAAAACCTCAAAAAAATCAAGCCCTCGTGGAGCGAGGGCTTGGTGTAAATAATTCGGCTTTGCGCTAGGCGGCTGCGTCGTGAACGGCAAGGAAACGCATATCCGTCTCCCAGCAACAGTCATCAACATACAAATCAAGAGTCCTCTCGGATACTCCGCCTCCAAGCACGGGGAAATATCGGTCAGACTCCCGGTTGTTATTATTGGAATCCTCACAAACAGAGCCAAGCGCCGCGATCCTAAACTCCCTTTGCTTATCGGGATAAACGATGCCGAAAGCCAGTAACTCCCAAATCGTAGCCGGACGAAGACCTCGCTCCTTAAGGGAGGCGACAATATCTTCAATATCACCATCCATAGGAAGTTCAACTAGTTCCATCAGTAATTCCTTTTTAAGATTGCGGGGCGGCGGAAACGGAAAGCGATCTCCGGTGATATCTTCATCAACATGGTCATACTTTCCGGCCGCGATAAGATCCTGCAGCGAGATACTCCAGACCATCATCATCTTGAAAAGATTGCTAGTCCCCTGCTTGATTTCCACGATCATCCTGGCAAATCTTTCAATCAGCGGCTGGCCTGCAGGCTCCGCCAGCTCGCGCACATCGTCGTAAGAGCCACCGGCTTTTTCAACCGCCACCATCAGCGAAGCGACGATTTGCATCGCCACCTCAACCCCGTTCGCCGTCTTGTTGGGCTGATCGGACATTTTATCTCCTCCTAGTTTTTTGAATCAACAATAAGCTGGCGGGATTATATCACGCTGGCCGGATCGGTGTCAAAACAAAAAAATCGGCGGTTTTTATTGACATACTACTGTGGAAAGATTTACCATCAGACCAGAACTTCAACTAAGGACGCGTATGCCAAGAAAAGCAGATCACAAGCCGGTCGGGAAGAAAAAGCGTTCGTGGCCTTTGACTAAAGTTACAGAGAAAATGCGCGCAAGGTGGCGGCAAGAAGCAAGAGAATCAATCGCCAAGCTTGATCCAAAGAAAATGCAAGATGGCGGTTTCTTCGGAGCGCCGGGCTGGTGCAAGGCCTGCGACCGCGGCGAAGAACACACGCATACATTTAAGATTCCGGAATAGAAAAAATTACCGCTGCGACCTAGTCCCGGCGGTTTTTTATTTAAGTTGACGAAACATATATTTATTTATAGAATCAGTCCTAGTTCAAACCAAGGAGATAGTTATGCGCAGGAATCATTCGGGAACTGGTGGAGAAGATGCCATCAACGACATGCTAGATTTCCTAGACAGAGAGATCAAGGAAAACAAAGAGAAAAAGAACCGGGAAGCAGTCAAAGCCCTACGAGAAGCTAAGGCCAGAGCTCTGGACATCCAAGGTGCCGCCCGAGGTGGATTTTACAAATAACCGAACCGCCGAGACATGATCTCGGCGGTTTTTTATTTTTGACAATCCTGTCGTTTTGTTATAAAGTAGCTCTCAGCAACTTATCAGGAGCATGTAGACAATGTTTGGCGACATAGGGAACAAGGCGAAGCAAGCTGTCGGCGAGATTAAGAAAAAAACCGAAGCACAGAGCAATTTGATTGAAATCAATCGGGTGATCAAAAGACTAGAAAGCTCCCCCTCAGATTTTTCATGGACCGGATACGAACCTGGCGGGCGTCGTATGTATTACTATGGATTTTTGAGCCCGAGTTTCAAGCTTGGGCCTTTGAAAAAATTGGGGCGTGAGAAATACCTCTCTGATGTTCCTCATGATAAAGTGGTCTTTATCTGCGACCCGGAAAAACGGAAACGCTATCCTAAATTCCAGGATAATCGCTTTGTCAGTGACATCACGCAAGTTAAACATCATCTCTGCCCTGAATGCTCCAAAAAACACCCGTTGATCATGAAGTGCGAAGAGAAAAACGACTACTACGGAGAAAATGTCTTCTCCGAACCTTGGTATACGTTTGTGCTAATCTGCCCCGTTAAGGCAGCAATCGTAACCGTGTTGCAACCGACGCAAGCGATCATTTTTCATAACGTCAGAAAAAAGAAAAAATAGCCCCAAACCGCCGAGACATAATCTCGGCGGTTTTTTATTTTACATATACGAACTTTTATATTAAAATCTCAACAGTTTCTTAACGCCTTTTTTACAGAGAAAAAGGAGGCAATATGGGTCAGGAAAATTACGTCAGCGATCAGCAGGTCGCTGGCGTTCCGGTCAAACCAGGAGTAGGTATTCTCCGAAGAATAAAGAACTGGATAGGCAACAAGCTGAGAGAAGACGACTGCATGTCCTGCGGAGATAGCTTCCTTTGGAAAAAGCAAATCTTGCATTGTGGGTACATCTGGGCCCAACTAGAACCCTCGCCAGAAATGCCATATGGCGGGATGGGTATGCACATGTCTATTATATTGTGCGAGGAATGCGTTCAAAAACAGACCATAATTTTAGATCCTGAAAAAGTTCTTAAGCCCTATCAACCTTTTGTTAATAGAAACCCATCCTCTCGGCAGGATTGGCAAAAACTGGTAGAAACCATGAGGAAACATAATTTCTCCCTTAATGCCATGCAGGAGGAGCAAGATCGCTTAATTAAGATGTGGGGCGAGATGACGAAAGATCACTTCAGCGACTGGACCGCCGAGACATAATCTCGGTGGTTTTTTATTTTAAAAAGCGCGACGCGCTACCTACTTAGCCAACCACCCCCTCAAATAGGTACTGCTTTTCCTGTAGCAACCATAAGCGGAGGTTAATCATAAAACAATGAATGTAGGGAATATTTTTGGTTATTAAATTAGCCGGGCGGAAAACCGAGCATAATTGCTCGGGGAAACGGGACCCGACTAATTTATCCCAAAAATAGACCGGAGTGAATTGGCTTTATCTAACCGGAGCGGGTTGCAAGAAAAAGCAGTACCTATATATCCAAATTCTTTACGTACTTCGCGTGGCTTTGAATAAACTGTTTGCGGGGTTCAACTTCTTCACCAAGCAAAACATCAAACAAGCGATCGGCTTCTTTGGCGTCGTCAATTACTACTTTATACATTGACCGGTTGGCGGGATTCATTGTGGTTTCCCAAAGCTGTTCCGGATTCATTTCACCGAGACCCTTGTAGCGCTGGATGGAAAAACCCTCCTTCGGCAATTTATCTTTATCCTCTTGCTTGTAGAGATACTTCACTTCTTTGCCTCGCTGAACCCGGTAAAGCGGCGGCTGGGCGATATATAAATGTCCGTTTTCAATAATTTTCGGGAAGTGCCGATAAAACAGCGTCAGCAAAAGAGTGCGGATGTGCGAGCCATCCACGTCGGCATCGGTCATTAAAACGATTTTGTGATAGCGAAGTTTAGTGATATCAAACGATTCAGCAATCGCCGTGCCTAAAGCCACTACCAGCGCTTTGATTTCTTTATTCAAAAGCATCTTATCAATGCGGGATTTTTCCACGTTCAAAATCTTACCTTTCAAAGGCAAAATTGCTTGCGTGCGGCGATCTCGGCCCTGCTTAGCGCTGCCACCGGCGCTGTCTCCCTCAACGATAAACATTTCCGAATCCTCCGGATTGCGCGAACTGCAATCGGCCAGTTTTCCCGGCAAAGTTAGACCTTCCAAAACGCCCTTGCGAAGCACGGTGTCTTTAGCGGCCTTCGCGGCTTTTCTAGCTTTAGCGGCCAACATACACCGCTCAATTACGCGACGCGCGTCGGCTCCATAGCGCTCTAAGAATTCTTTCAATGCCTCGCCGGTAACCGTTTCCACAGCCGTGCGGGCTTCGGTGTTGCCCAACCGGGCTTTAGTCTGGCCTTCAAATTGCGGTTCGCGGATTTTGACCGAAACAATAGCGATTAAACCTTCGCGCACGTCGTCGCCGGTGAAATTGTCGTCGTCTTTACGGATGTATTCGCCGTTACGGGCATAATCATTCAGAGAGCGAGTTAACGCCGAACGAAAACCGGTCAAGTGCATACCGCCGTCGGGAGTGTAGATATTGTTGGCAAAACTTAACTCCTGAATTTCCATCTCGTTGTTGTAAATGAAAGCTACCTCCACTTCCACCTTGTCGGATTCTTTGTGAATGTAGAAAGGAACTTCCTGAAGAGGTTTTTCGCCCTTACTGAGATATTTAATAAATGAGTAAAGCCCACCGTCAAAATAGAAAGAGTGGAATTGCTCATCTTTTGTTTCGCGCAAATCCACTACCTCCAAACGAATGCCTTTGGTCAAAAAGGCCTGTTGGCGCAAGTGATCCAAAATTCGTTTGCGATCAAAGGGATTATCTTTCGTAGCCGCGGCGGGGAAAATCTCCGGATCGGGCTGGAAAGTAACTTTCGTGCCAGTAGTTTTAGAACTGCCGATTTTCTTAACTTTATATTGCGGCTTACCCCGTTTGTATTCCTGAGTGTAAACTCCTCCATCGCGATTTACTTCCACCTGCATCCAGCTGGAAAGCGCGCAAACCACGGAAACACCCACGCCATGCAAACCGCCGGATACTTTATAAGATTCCCCGCCAAATTTACCGCCAGCATGCAGGGTGGTCATGACGGTTTCCAAGGTAGATTTCTTCGTCTGCGGGTGAACCTCCACGGGAATACCACGACCGTCGTCTACAACGGCAATTTTATTTTCAGGCAAAAGTTCAATGCGAATATTTTTGGCGTACCCGGCCATCGCCTCGTCAAAAGAGTTGTCTACCACCTCCCAAATCAAGTGGTGCAAACCGGCCAGATCGGTAGTGCCGATATACATACCCGGCCGTTTGCGGACCGGATCCAGACCTTCCAAAACATAAATGTCTTTGGCGGTGTAAGAAGTTGGCTTATTGGAATCCCCTACTTTTTCGGATTTCAGAGCTTTCTCGTCTTTAACTTCGGTTTTCCGAACGTCTTTTTTGGGTTCTTTTTCAGATTTTTTAGCCATAAGCAATACATAGATTATAGCAAAAAATGGAGCTGAAAACAACAAAAAACCGCCGTTCGCTTTCGCTACTAGGCGGTATATTTTACCTGTCCTCTACCCTCTCTGGATCCGCCTCGGCTAGCCCCATAGCTTTGAGAAGCCAAACGGGAACCTGGAGGCGTTTGCAATGAATGATTGCCTTAGCAGTGGGATCATTCTTGTAGAACTCTTCAAAGTAACTCTCGGTCGGTCGGGAGTTCATGTCGGAGAAGGTTATGTACGGATGCTGCAGTTTTTCGTCAAAATTAAAGACGATCTGACTGGCGGCCACCCGGAGATCGTCTATTGCATGTTTCCCATCCCCATCAAGATCAAACTCCATTTTATAAATGGCCGTCTCATTAACCAGGAAAAAATTTCCCTCTTTCTTTGCTAGCGAAACTCCGTATTCGGTTTCGCATTCAATCACCGATTCATATTTTTCCTTATATCGGCCGTATATGTCAGACCGCTCCTGGCCGACGATTCGGGAAAATGCATTCAAAATTCTGGGCTTTGTGGAGAAATCCTGGATCGCGGAATTTTTCCAGGAATTAATCACACCCCCGATCGCCACCAGAAGCACCGCGACGATCACCACCGGCAAAAAAATCTTTCCGGCGAAACCCGATTTTAGGAACGATCCGATTCCGCTCATCATAGGACCAAGAAAATCCATCGGATGAAACGAACCTTTCTCCCGCGACTGTCCGGACGGCAGCATTCTCACGCTCATGACGGCCTCCTTTTGATGAATGAGATGTCTGTGAACTGCCGCTATTTAAGCAAAAATAAGCCTCGTTGTCAAGTTATTGTCGTAAGTTGTTCGTCGTTAGTCGTTAGTAAGCTATCTGATCTCCGCGCCGAATTTTTCTTCCAAAAGCAAAGTAATCTTGGCCATCTCGGCGTTTACTTCTTCATCAGTGAGAGTGTGGTCATCAGATTGGAAAACCAGCCGGAAAGTTAAGCTCCGGTGATTCTTTTTTGTGTTTTTGCCATCCACTGACGGATCGTAGTAATCAATAAGATCAACATCATCTAGCAACGCCGGAGCGGCATTCTCCATCGCCGCCATCAACTGATCCACACGGACGTCCAGACCGACAAAAACAGAAATGTCGCGATCCACGGACGGATATTTGGATAACGGTTCGTATTCCTTTTCTCCTTGCACCAGCTTCAACATTTTTTCTAAATCAATCTCCAGAATCGCCATCGCGCCTTCCCCTTTCGGTACTCCCAAATAACCGATCACCTGATGATCCGATTCAATCCGCAAACTCTTCTGCTGTTCCAAATGACGCAAATCCCACTCCAAATCTCGGAAGAAAATATCGGTCAACCCGAGCTGTTTCAGCATTTCTTCCGCCATTCCTTTTAATTCCAAAATCGGGTTCCCGGACCGGGCTCCCAAAGCAATACCAAGTTTCGTTTCTTCTACGATCAGCTTTTCTTTCTCAACAAAAACTTTACCTACTTCAAAAACCCGGACTTCTTTTAAAAACCGGAGATTGCTCTCAACATTTTTCATCAGTCCAATCGCCAAGGCCGGACGCAGATATTGAAACTCCGCGCTCACCGGATTTAGTAAAGAAGGCGCGTTCCACCATTTCGGATCGGCGTACTTGCTCAAATCCTGGCGGGATAAAAATGTATAGTTATAAACTTCGCTCAAACCGAAGCCCTTCAAAATAGCGCGCGCCTTATCTTTCAACAAAACATCATCTTCTTTGCGCGCCGGAAGAATCGGTACATGGGGAGCTTGCGCCGGAAGTTTCTCATATCCATAAAGATTAACCACTTCTTCAACTAAATCTTCAAAAATAGAAATGTCCGTCCGAGTGACGGGGATCTCCACGAACCGGCCGCTGATTTTAAAGCCCAACTTTTTCAAATATCCTAACGCCTCTTTTTCTTCCAAATCCAAACCGGTCAGCTGATTAAATCGCTTGGTATCAAATTTCAGTACCCGCTTGGACGGTTTCCAGAAATTCACCTCCGTCATTTCTCCAACTTTCGCTTTCGCTACTTCTTTAAGAAGTTCGGTGGCGCGTTTCATTCCCCATTCAACGGAAATCGGGCTAAGACCATGAGCGAAACGGGAAGAGGCATCGGTGAAGAAATTAATTTGCCGGGCGGTTTTATAAATCCCGGTAGAATCAAAATTGGCCGCCT
>CAZJFE010000032.1:0-7029 GCA_964545345.1 uncultured Candidatus Saccharibacteria bacterium
CTTTTGGCCCGGTCACCGACAACGCCGGTGGCATCGCGGAGATGTCCGGCGCTCCTAAAGAAGTCCGGGAAATTACCGACGCTTTGGATGCCGTTGGAAATACTACGAAAGCCGTTACCAAAGGATACGCGATTGCTTCCGCCGGATTGGCGGCCTTGGTTCTGTTCGCCGGTTTTATTGAAGAATTATCGGCCGTCGCGAAAGATATCACTTTTGCTCTGCAGGATCCGTTGGTGGTGGTTGGATTATTTTTGGGAGCGGCGATTCCTTTCTTGTTTGGTTCAATCGCCATGCGGGCGGTTGGTGAAGCCGCGGGAGCGGTGGTGGAAGAAATTCGCCGCCAGTTCCGGGAGATTCCTGGAATCATGGAAGGCAAGGCGAAACCGGATTACGCGCGAGCCGTGGATATTGTTACTAAGGCCGCTTTGAGCAAAATGATCGTGCCGGCGCTATTGCCGATTGTCGCGGTTTTGTTGGTTGGCTTTGGCCTTGGCGCGGAGGCGCTTGGAGGATTATTGATGGGCTCTATCGTTTCCGGATTGTTCGTGGCGATGTCCATGACTTCCGGCGGAGCGGCTTGGGATAACGCCAAGAAGTATATTGAAGCGGCGGGCGCTAAAGGCACCGATTGGCACAAAGCGGCGGTCACCGGAGATACTGTTGGCGATCCTTATAAGGATACCGCCGGCCCGGCGATCAATCCGTTGATCAAAGTGATCAGCATTGTAGCTTTGTTGATCGTCCCGCTTCTTTAAAGCGGCTTGTCCCTTACATAGCTTGCTATGTAAGGGATTTTCTGATATAATCCCTTCGTTCTTTACCAGTCACAGGAGAAGCTAATGACCTTCGAGGTCTGGTTGGCGATCCTCTTGATCGCATCGCTTTTGTTCGCTTTGGTTGCCGGAAAAATTCTTAAGAAGAACCGGGAATTACTGGAGGAAGAAGCGATTGACCGTTGCCGAGAGGCGATTACCCGATTTCTGAATCGGGAGGAAGACAACGGGGTAATGATCTATCGCGATCGGCAGAGCGGCCAGATTAAATCAGAAGAGGCGTTGGATCGGCCTGATCCGTGCGTTATCTGTTTGGAATATGGCAGTGGCGACGATGAGGATTTGAGACCAAAGCTGGTTTCCATCCGCGATTGCTATATCCCGCTTTGTACTCAGCATAAGCGTTTTATCACTCAGTGCCTAGAAGAAAAGATCTCTCTTGATGACGGCCCCGATCCTCTCTCCGATTAGTCGGAGAGAGGATCATCCATAATTAACTACAAAATGAAAAACAGTTTTAAAAAATTACCGGGCTCTCAAATTGAAGTTGAGATTAGCTTGGATCAAAAAGAATTTTTGCCTTATTACGAAAGCGCCTATCAAAAGGCGCTGGCCGGCGTTCAGATAAAAGGATTCCGCCCGGGCGCCGCTCCGAAGGAGATGGCGGACGCCGCCGTGGATAAAGAAGTGGTTTTTAGCGAAGCCGCGAAAGAGGCGATTCGCTGGAGCTTGGATGAAGTTTCTAAAGAAAACGAGTGGACTTTGATTGATACCCCGCAGGTTTCCGTTGAGGACGCGGAGCTTGGCATAAAATACAAGGCGACCCTAACTATTTTCCCGGATGTTAAATTGGGAAATTATAAGAAGATCGCCCATAAAGTATTGGGCGAGAAGAAAGAAGCGAAGGTAGAGCCGGGGGAAATAGAAAAAACTTTGGAATGGATTCAGCAATCCAGAAAAGAAGGCGACAAATTGCCGGAGCTCAACGACGAGTTTGCCAAAACCGTCGGCAAATTTGAGAATTTGGAAGCGCTGAAGAAGAGCGTGAATGACGGAATCTTGATGGAGAAACAGATGAAAGAACGCGATCGTTTGCGTTTGAAAATGTTGGATGAAATTATCAAAGATTCCAACCTAGATCTTCCGGCGGTGATGATTGAGAAGACTTTCCAGGGGATGAGTAAGCAGTGGGGCCCGATGATGAAGGCGGCCGGGAAGACGGAAGAGCAGGTCGCGCAGGATTTGCGATCCCGAGCTAAAGAGAACGTCGCTTCTAATCTAGTGATCTATAAAATCGCCCAGACAGAGAAATTAGAGCCGACCCCGGAGGAGGTGGAAACCAAGCTTGGAGGCGGGGGAGATTACAACTATAATTATAGTGTGCTTCTCAATGAAAAGGTCTACCAATTTTTAGAACAGCAATAAAGATGAAAAACGAATATTTGATTCCAACTGTAGTTGAGCGAGTTCCCGGAGGGGAGCGTTCTTATGATATTTATTCCCGCCTTTTGAAAGAGCGGATTATCTTTCTGGGCGGTCCGATTACCGATGGTCAGGCGAACGTAATTATCGCCCAGCTATTACATTTGGAACATGAGGATCCGAAGAAAGACATCAAGCTTTATATCAATAGCCCCGGCGGTTCGGTTACGGCCGGAATGGCGATTTACGACACGATGCAATACGTGAAGCCGGACGTCTCCACTATTTGTGTTGGTATGGCGGCTTCCATGGGCGCGGTGTTATTGGCGGCTGGAAAGAAGGGCAAGCGGATTGCTCTGCCGAATGCCGAGATTATGTTGCACCAAGTGATGGGCGGAGCGGAAGGCCAAGCGGTAGAAGTAGAAATCGCCGCCAAACATATTTTGAAAATAAAAGATCGTTTGAACCACATTCTTTCCAAGCACACCGGCCAGACTCTGGCTAAACTTGAGAAAGACACTGACCGCGACTATTTTATGACCGCCGAGGAGGCGAAGGCCTATGGAGTGGTGGATGAGATCATTAAAGGGAAGAAATAGATTCAAAAACCGCCAGCGAGGCGGTTTTTGATTGACTCTGGACAAATTATAGGAAGTATGATATAATCCCTTGGCTGTACATTGAAATCAGCCGTTGTCTCTTTGCGGGTGGTCCGCTGAGAGTGAATGGCATTTCCGCTAACTAAAGGAGGATTTGTGGCCCAAAGCACGCGTCTTCGCTTTCTGAATTCTTTTCTTCCAGAAGAGCTAAACCAGTTGTATCTTTTGATCACTTTTCACCCCAAGTACAAGCTGACAATTGCCGAGCATCTGGTGGCCTCTAAGCTTCATCAGAAGGACTACAAAGATCAGTACCGGCAGTTCCCTTCAAATGCTTGGGCGAAGAATCTGGAGGTTTCCGGTCAGAGCGTTGATAACCTTGTAGAGAAAACAAAAGAAGTCCTTCGCGAAACTGCCGATTGGCTCGCTCAAGAGGCGGCGCTAACGGCAAAAGCGGCCGACCAGCAGTATGAAGAACAGCGAGTGAAGACTCGCGATGAGCTGGCTCAGCAGAAGCGGGAAAGGGAAGCAAATAAGAAAGGCGCAATCAAGAGATTCTGGGCGATCATTAATCATCCACCCGGGTGGTCCATCAGGCACAAAGAGGCCGGTGAGACCATCGTCACCGAGCATGCCTGGAAGCGATTCGTCGGCCGATGCTTCGGCGCTCAAGAAAAAGAGCAGATTGCCGAACAGCCGATTGAATTCTACGTTCAAGCGCTGAAGGATATGTTTCAGCGCTCCAAGCTGGCCCAGTGGGACCCGGAAGCCAAGCGCAAGATCATCTTGCACAACTTGGACGAAGGGCGTCACTGGACCGACTACTACCTGGATGATCAGACGAATTGGCTTTTCGCCATCGTCCGCTCTGATCGTCTGAAAGACAAAGACAAGATGGTCATCCTGACGGTTTATCGGTATCACCCGGAAACGCACACGGTCAGCGAAGAATGATCTATATATCCCCGCGCCTAAAAACGCGGGGTTTACTTTTACCGACGTTCTTCTTATTATTCACGCAGTTCTTGGAGGAAGCGAAATGTTTATCGGCGGAATGTCTATTACGACCGCTGCTTTCTTGGTTTGGGTAGTCGGCTACTGTCTACACGCCTCAAAAGATGAAGTACCCGGCGCAGGTTGGTCTTTCGTGATGATGATTTGTTGCGCGGTGATCGCCCTGGGTGGCGTAATCGGATTGGCCAGCGGCAACATAATTTCCGCGGTTGTGGTATTTCTCGGTATCCACGGGGCGATTACCTATTATCGGATTTGGAGAGATCGTAGAGGGGGATGGTAGTTACGCTTGACTTATATAATGGAGTATGGTACCCTTTCTGTATCGTACTTTCAAACCATAATCCTAGATAAGGAGGCGCGATGAGCAGAGAAGATGTCGTTGGTCTTCAGTATTTGATCGCGGTCGTCCTTACGCTTGTAGCTGTCTTCAAGTTTTTCGTAGTTGATAAGTGCAAGCTACGCAGTGGCGCCTGCGCTTTTTTCATGTTTTCCCATCTTTTGGCGTTCTCCGGTGAGCTGATGTACGAGAACTCGCATATCCTCTACCTCGTAGTCTACGCATTTCTATTTTGCTCTTCTTCGGTTGCAGCCGGCATATGCTGGAGCAAAGAACAGGCAAAAGTCATTGAGCTGAGAAACAAGCAAACACCCCGCTAACCCGGGGCATTTTTTTACCAAAATATAAATTGTGCGGGGTCGCCATTTCATATAAACTTATCAAATGGATTCCGAAAAGCTTTTAGCTAGGGGAGTGGATGATGTGATCGTTAAAGAGCATTTAGCGGCGGCTTTGAATTCCGGGAAACCGCTTCGTATTAAATTTGGCGCTGATCCGACCGCGCCCGATCTTCATTTAGGTCACGCGGTGATTTTACGCAAACTTCGTGAGTTCCAGGACGCCGGTCATAAGGTGGTTTTGATTATCGGCGACTATACCGCCAAAATCGGCGACCCGTCCGGCCGATCCAAAACTCGCCCGGCGCTTTCCGATAAAGAGATTAAAGTGAACGCGAAAACTTATTTTAAACAGGTCGGGAAAATTTTGAATTTGAGAAAAGCTGAAGTTTATTACAACAGCAAGTGGTTCAAAAAAATGAAGTTCGCCGATGTGTTAGGGCTAATGGCTAAATTTACCACCCAACGGATTTTGGAGCGCGACGATTTTACGAAGCGCATTAAGGAAGGGTCAGAGGTATATTCTCATGAACAGTTATATCCGATGATGCAGGCCTATGATTCAGTAATGATTAAGGCCGACGTGGAAGTGGGCGGAACCGACCAACGTTTTAATATGTTGACCGGCCGGGACTTACAACGGCACATGGGTTTGCCGGAGCAGGACGTGATTACCATGCCGTTATTGGTGGGAACGGATGGCGAAAAGAAAATGTCTAAATCGCTCGGCAATTATATTGGAATCACCGAAGCGCCGGAAATGATGTTTGGAAAGGCGATGTCTATTCCCGATAACCTAATTGATCAATACTACAAACTTTGCACCGATCAGGAGAGAACCGTTCCCGATCCGAGAGAAGCAAAGTTGCGGTTAGCGGAATTGATCGTTACCCAATACCATGGAGAAAAAGCCGGCATCAAAGCGAAAGAGGAATTTATCCGGGTGGTTTCGGAGGGCGGGAAACCGGCCGAGATACCAACTAAGAAACTAACGGCCGGAAACTTACAACTGACTGATTTGGTAGTAGAATCCGGATTTGCTCAGAGTAAGAGCGAGGCAAGACGCTTAATTGAACAAGGCGGAGTGAAGATCAACGATCAGAAAAAATCTGATCCAAATGAAATTATTAAAATTTCTGGAGAAGTTTTACTGCAAGTTGGGAAGCGTAATTTTCTGCGGTTAACCGCCTAGCTTGTAATATCGGCGCTTTTAAGCTATTTTACTCCCAGTCCCTTTAGGAGCTTTTCCGATGTCGATGTTCAATAAGGTTTGGTCTATTCCTTCGGAGCAGAAGAAGTTGGCGTTGCAGAAGAAGCTGAATGAATTGCTTGCCGGGAAGACGATCAAGCCCGATGGAATTGCGTTGGATCCAAAACCCGACACGCTCGCTGCTTTCTTGCATATTGTTTGCACCGACGGCACCACACTCACGGTCGCGGAGGAATCGGTTACCGATTTGATGGGTGGTCCTGATGATGCCTTCGCTATTCGGGTGAACGGCGAAGTGATTGCCACGCTTTAAATAATTTCTGTCACCGCGCTATCTTGCGGTGGCTTTTTTATTTTGCCGCGAACATCTATAATTAGGCCGTTATGCCAAAGGCGGTAAAATTTGTGAAAGTAATGAAATTTGGCGGTTCCTCTGTCGGCTCGGCCGAGCGGATTCAAAACGTCGCCAAAATTGTCTTGGGCGCCCGGAAGAGCGGCGGAGTGGCGGTGGTGGTTTCGGCGATGCAGGGCATAACGGATAAGTTATTGGCTTTAGATTTTGATTTTGTTAAAGAAAAGCACTTGGCTGTCGCCAAAGAGTTGAAAGTAGCCGCGCCAACCGAGTTACTGACGGAACTGGAGAGCGTGATTAAAGGAATCAAATTGTTAGGCGATGCTTCGCCGATGGCGTTGGATTTGGTGGTTAGCTTTGGAGAGCGCTTATCGGCAAATCTAGTCGCCTCTTATCTAAACAAGAAAACTCCCAGCATTGCCGTGGATTCGCGGGAGCTGATCAAAACCGATTCTAATTTTCAAAACGCCGCCGTCGATTTCGTGGCCACTAATCGCAATATTAAGAAGTTCTTTTCCAAATTAGTCGTTAGTCGTAAGTCGTTAGTTGTTCCTGTCGTTACCGGATTCATTAGTTCTAATGCGGCAGGGAAAACGACTACGCTTGGCCGCGGCGGTTCGGATTACAGCGGCGCGATTTTAGGAGCCGCTCTTGGCGTGGATGTGATTGAGATTTGGACAGATGCTGATGGCGTGATGACTGCTGATCCGCGCATTGTTAAAGCCGCTTTTACCTTGCCGGAGATCAGCTATGAAGAAGCGTTTGAGATGGCCTACTTCGGCGCTAAGGTCATTCACCCGGCGACGATGGTCCCGGCGATCAAAAAAGGAATTCCGGTGTTGATAAAGAATACTTTTAATCCGAAGCACTCCGGAACAGTAATTAGTCGTGAGTCGTCAGTCGTTAGTGGCAGCAGTTTTGTAAAGAACATTTCCGCGATTGATGGGATTTCGCTGGTGACCGTCGGCGGGACGGAATTAG
>CAZJFE010000033.1:0-6953 GCA_964545345.1 uncultured Candidatus Saccharibacteria bacterium
TCAATGTGGGTAGGCCGAATAGCTTCATGGGCTTCCTGCGCCAACTTAGAAGCGGATTTAAAAACTCTCGGCTGAGGTAAAACATATTTATCACCCAACTCTTTTGATAACCAACTCTTGGCCGCCATCAACGCTTCCTGAGAAAGATTTACAGAATCGGTACGCATATAAGTGATGTGGCCGTTCTCATACAGATGCTGGGCGATCACCATGGTCTTTTTTGCCGAAAATCCCAGCCGGGTGGCCGCCGTCTGTTGTAGGGTGCTGGTGATAAACGGCGGAAGAGGGTTTTTGTTGGCCTCCCGTTTTTCCACCGACTCCACGATAAATTTCTCTTTCTGGAGATCCACGACAATGCCGTCCACCTGATCTTTAGTTTTGATTTCCAGCTTCTCTAAAGACTTGCCATCAATCTTCGCCAGCGAAAATTCAACCGGAGTATTCTCTTTTAATAAATCGGCAAAGATATTCCAGTACTCTTCCGGCTTAAAAGCCCGGATTTCATTTTCCCTCTCTACCACCAGACGCACCGCCACGGACTGCACGCGGCCGGCCGAAAGACCCCTAGCCACCTTCTTCCATAAGAAAGGTGAGAGTTTGTAGCCGACCAGACGATCCAGCACCCGCCTCGCCTGCTGAGCGTCAATCATATTGGAATCCAAACCGCGCGACTCGGTCAAAGCCCGCTCAATAGCGGTCTTGGTGATTTCATGAAATACGATTCGCTTGAATTTATCTAAACCAAGCGCCTGGGCCAGGTGCCAGGCAATCGCTTCCCCTTCCCGGTCTTGATCAGTAGCCAGAATAACGGAATCGCTTTTTTTCAAAGCCGCTTTCAAGGTTTTCACCACCTTCCTCGCCTTCAGCGGAATAATATATTTCGGCTCAAAATTGTTTTCCAAATCAATACCCAGCGTGCTCTTAGGAAGGTCGCGAACGTGGCCATAAGACGACTCAACCAAATAGTCTTTCCCAAGAAATTTGGAAATTGTTTTCGCTTTTGTCGGAGATTCTACGATAACTAACTGCATATTAGTTGATTAGGTAGCGGCCTGATTCTTCTTTAATTAAACCTTTTATTTCCAGAAATGTCAGATGCTGGCTAAGATCCAGAACACTCATTTTGGTTATTTCCTGAATCTTGTCAACCGGAATACCCCTGCTCTCGGAAGAAACCGCCTGCAAAATTACTGATTCGGGCAGACTCAAATTCGCCCGCTCCACTGACGCGGACTGCTCCGCCGCGGCAATTTCAATCCCTAAATCCTCCAGGATTTCCTGCGGCGTCGTGACTAAGCGAGCCCCCGCTCTGATCAAACCGTGCGAACCGAGATAATTGGGGTGCTGTACCGGTCCGGGCACAACAAAAACCTCCCGATTTTGTTCCAAGGCCATATTAGCGGTCACTAACGATCCTGATTGCTCCGGGGCTTCAATAACTAAAGTCGCTCCGGCAATTCCGCTAACGATCCGATTCCTCTCCAAAAATCGGTAACGTAAGGTTTCACTACCAACCGGGTATTCGCTGATCAATGCTCCGCCGGAATCCAAAATTCTCTTGGATAAGTCCTCATTCTGCTTTGGATAAATTCTCTCCAACGAATTGGCTAAAACGGCAACGGTGTAGGACCCCGCCAATAACGCCCCTTCGTGAGCCGCCGCGTCTATACCCAATGCCAGACCGCTGATAACCGCCATCCCGGCCTTGCCGAGTTCATTGCCAAATTTTTTTGCCAGCTCCCTGGCGTGCCCGGTCGCTTTGCGAGTACCGACAATAGCGATCGCCGATTCTAAGGCCTCCAACTTTCCACGGCAATAAATTGCTACCGGCGCATCCGGGGCTTCCCGTAAAAGTTTCGGAAAGTTTTGCTCTTCCTGAAAGATAAGCCGGATATCATAGCGATTAAGTTCCTCCCAGGATTTCTCCGGATCAACCTTACTGCCCAACTTAATCCAGGCCTCTCGCCAATCAGAAAATTTCCCGGCA
This sequence comes from uncultured Candidatus Saccharibacteria bacterium, assembly GCA_964545345.1. Taxonomy (GTDB): domain Bacteria; phylum Patescibacteriota; class Minisyncoccia; order UBA6257; family WO2-44-18; genus JAUSKF01. The sequence continues at coordinate 1,988 of CAZJFE010000033.1, forward strand.
AGCTTCCGAACGGCGGACATGTCGCCCAGCAAAGCGATGGCTAGAGCGTTATAATATTTCTTTTCCTGCAATAAATCAGCGGCATCCATAGAGTGTTATAATAGTATATGTACCAGTACTCCTCAAAATGCAACCGCAATCATTTCAAAAACAACTCCTGATTCAGATCGGAATTGCCGCGGCAATGATCGGAATTTCCATAACCGCCGTCCAAGTCGTAGCTTGGCATCTAAGTAGCAACGCCGGAAAAATCACAAAACAACGCGGTGAGCTGGCGCTCAGAACTCGCGCCACTGAATCGCTCGCCACTCTTAAAAGCGATGCCGAAAAAGCCAAGCCGTTCGCGGAGGTGCTGAATAATGTATTGCCATCCAAGGATCGCCTGATTAATTTTGGAAAAGAACTTACTGATCTCGCTAAACAAAATGGCGCAGAGATGAGCTTTGACTTCGGGGGCGAAACTGCCAGTACTCCGGAAACTCCCGGCTTTATTAAGTTTTCCATGACCGGAGTAGCGACCTACGGAAGCTGGACCAAACTCCTGAAAGATCTGGAAAAGAGCCGCCTGTACATAAAGATCAATTCAACCGACCTGACTCGCCAGCCTGGGACTGACAGCTTTAATATCGTCGCCGAGGGCCAAGTCTTCTTTCAATAATTATGAAAAAAAATACGATCTTAATGTACGTCGGGGGAGCTCTGTTGTCAGTGGCGTTGATCGGCTATGTTGTTTATCTTTTGGGGTTTTTACTGAAAAACCTCTCGGTTATCTCCGGAACCGATTTGCGTAAAACCCCAGAAATTGCCACCTTCAATCTGGAAAAATTTCAGGAAATCAAAAAGGCCCAATAATCGGGCCTTTTTGATTCTGTGCGCCCTAGAAGGCGCTTCACTATCTCACGTCGCTTCGCTCCTTGAAACCCCTCGGTTTCAATACTTCCGCCACAGGAAAACTTTTGTTTTCCCGACCCCTTTCCTGTTCGATCCTCCAGCAACATACAAATAATAAAACCCCGTATTCGGGGGGTTTTATTATTTGTGCGCCCTAGAAGGATCGAACTTCTGGCCTTCTCAATGTCAATGAGACGCTCTACCACTGAGCTAAGGGCGCAATAATAGCACGGACTGTGGGTATGGAAGGAATCGAACCTTCGACCTCTGTCTTATCAGGACAGCGTTCTACCACTGAACTACATACCCGAACTAATCCAAAATTTATCAGAAATCGGCTATTTTTTCAATCCATTGAAGCCACACCCCCGATATTGTATGTTGAAATCAGACCCTTAATAAGGAGACGGGATTGGGCCTGAAAGCTGTCTTTCTGGATCGCGACGGGACTTTGAACAAAGCAATCCTAAACCGACCGAATCTGCCGGAGAAACCAATAACCGCGCCTTTCAAATTTGAAGAGCTGGAATTTGTTCCTCATCTGCAAGAGGCGCTCGGAATCATGCGGGATGCCGGATACAAATTGATCGTAATCACTAATCAGCCGGATGTTGCCAATGGATACTTGAGTCAACGCGAGTGGGAAAGAATCCACTATACGGTCATGCATGAAGTGGAGCCAGACGATTGGATTGCTTGCCGCCATCGCAGTGTTGATAAATGTAAATACAAAAAACCGTCACCGGAAATGATTCTGGCCATGGCCGAAAAGTTGGACATTGATCTCACGCAATCTTACATGGTCGGCGATACCAGCAATGACACAATCGCCGGAAAAGCCGCCGGGTGCAAAACTATTTTGATCCGTTGGCCGTATAACTTGGGAACAGAAGCGGACTTTGTCGTTCCAAGTTTGCTGGAAGCCGCGAAACTAATTGCTTCAAAAGGAAACTATTAAGCTTTACTAAACCCCGAAACTGGGGTTTTATTCTTTTATGAAGCCGGAGCCGAAAATACTTTATGAAGACAGGGACGTCATCGTGCTGAATAAACCAGCCGGTCTTTTGGTGCACGGAATTAAATCCCACCCGGAAAATAATACTCTGGTTGATTGGCTTTTAAAAAAATATCCGGAAATAAAAACAGTCGGCGATGAGCCGGAGAACCGAGCCGGGATTGTTCACCGCCTGGATAAGGACACCTCCGGAGTGATGTTGATTGCCCGTAATCAAAAAAGCTTTGAATACTTGAAAGGATTATTCCAAAATCACGAAATTAAAAAGACCTATGTAGCTCTAGTTTGGGGGGAGATTAAAAAACCTTCGGGGATTATCAATCTTCCGATGGGATTAAAGTCCGGAAGTCTGAAACGCACTACGCGCACCAAAGGAACGAAGATGATCAAGGAAGCGCAAACTATCTATAGAATCCGCACAGTTTATTCCTGGCCCGAAGATCCAACGCAAAAATTCACCTTAGTGGAAGCGGAACCCAGAACCGGACGTACGCATCAAATTAGGGTCCATTTTGCCGCTATGGGCTACCCAATCGTGGGAGATGGACTTTACAGCCGTAGAAAACTGCCCTCTTTTGCCACTCGGCAATTTCTGCACGCCGAATCACTTGAGTTGACCCTGCCTAGCGGGGAAAAGAAGAAATTTAACGCGGAATGGCCTCAAGATTTAGATCTAAAATCACTCGCGCCGGTAAATCCTGATTAGAATACTCAAACTCCTGAGCGCCGCTCTCTTTCCAATGGAAACCCTCCGGAGCGACTAAACTAACCTCTAAACTTCCGCCCACCCCGGATTGCTTGTCAAAAACGAACTGATATTTGCCAAAGGAGTTCGGATCAGCAGCATTATCGCGAGAGTAATCCAACGTCAGCTTACCCTTCTCCCCCGCCTTCACATACAACCAATTGGCGAATAAAGATTTCCCAAACGGAAATTCAGATTCTTCAAATAAAGCCAGATCCCGATCAGTCGCGTAATCATCATGCTTACTATAATCTACGGCCGGCTGAATTTTCCTCGCCACGTTCCCACTGACTTTTTCCAAATGAGAACTCGGAGTGGTATAAACCTGTAAGTAATCTCGGTTGGTCGCCTTGTACCACCATTCGTCTGACGAAATGCCGGAGTGTGATCGGGTAATATTTAATTTATTGGAAACACTGCCATCATTGTTGATGACCGAGTGAAGAGAAATCTTTTGGTCCACCATCGCGTCGCTTTTCCCGCCGGCGACGTTGGTATTCACCACTGCCAAGTATTCTCCAACAAAATCTTTTGGTAGCTCATAAACCTCGCCAGCCGCTCCTAATTCCCTGGCATAACGTTGAATAACCGGATCTTTAAAATAAACTAATAAATCCTTCTGCGAAAATCGCTTAGCCATTTTCTCCAATAAAGAATTCTTTTGCTCTTCACTTAATTGAGCGATCTTCCCAAAAATCATCGGCGCCAGCGTCTTAATGATCTTCTTGGGATCGCCTTTGGCTTTATCCTTGCCCGCCTCCACCTCCCTCTGAACTTCCCGCAAGAAATTCTCTCCGGTAATCGTCAAATTATATTCGGGCATCTCAAACGGACCGGTAATCTCAACCAGATCCCGGATCACCTCAACATTCACCGCTAACGCCCCGGCAAAGCGGATGCCTCGCTCACTGTATATCTTGGAGGCCTCCAATAGCTCAATCACCTTCCGAGCCGACATCGGGAAATCAAAAAACCAATTAGCATCTCGGGCCCCCCATTTATCAGTCAAGCTCTGCAATTGCTTGGGCGGTATTAACTTCAGATCCAGCTGACCATCCGGGTCATAGATGTCGCGCGTTTCAATTTCTAAAAGATTCCCCTGGAACAGCGTGGCGATCGCGTAACTACCGATGAAACCGCCGGACGGACGAATCTCAGAAGGATTTTGGAACAACACCAACAAGCGCTGCTTTTTCGGAGCTTCCAGCCAACCGATGAAAGATCCCAAGAATTCTTTAGCGTCTCCCAGCTTGCTATCCAAACCGGAAAATTCCTGATCGGCCTGATAGCCGACTTTGGCGGCTTGACCCTTTAGCTTATTGGCTAGCTGATCAATAGTGGAAATTAAATCTTTTATTTTTTGAAATTTCTGTATCAAAAAAGCTCCTTTTTTATTAATCACCAACGCTAATCCGTTCTTCTTGAGATCTTCTAAGTCCGCGCTCAAAGAAACAGCGTTCTGACTTAACTTAAAAAGGTTATCCAAAACCGCCGGAACGGTATTTAGGGGCGTTTGGGAATTTAAAATGGCAATGTCGTCGGAAGCTTTCTGGAAAGAATCTCTGGCCCCAGACAAATCAAAATTGAACAGAGCGGCGGCTCCCGCTTTGAAATTGTTATAAACTACCGGCCCGGTCTTCTCCGCCTTTTCCTTAAACTGAATCAGGTTAAAACCGAAAAAGCCGATCACCAGCAAGAAGACCGCGAAGCTGGCGGCCATCGGTATTTTAAAACTTGGTCTTTTTACCGGTTCGTTGTTCCCAATCGGTATATAGGGAACATCAATCGGCACCCGGTACACCTTCGGTCCGCGTCTACGCTGTCTCGGCGGACGAATATCAAAATGCTTGTCCATTGAACAATTTCAGGGTTTCCAAAGCCGATTTTTGCCAACGAAAACGATCGGCATTGGCTAATCCCCGTTTGATTAAACTATCCCGCAAAACTTGATTTTCCGCCAATTGACTCATTTGCTCAACCAACTGATCAATTTTCCAAGGATCCGTATAAACCGCGGATTCTCCCAAAACCTCCGGCAAAGAAGTACGATTGGCGGCGATCACCGGACAGCCGCAGGCCTGCGCCTCAATCGGCGGGAAGCCGAAACCTTCAAAAAAGGACGGGAAAACAAACATTTTGGCTGAGTTATACAAATCTACCCGCTCGGCGCTGGAAACCGCCCCTTTGAAAACAATATCTTCTCGGTATGGTGACGACTCGGCGAGACGTAAAACTTCACTATAAAGCCAGCCAAGCCGACCGGCGATTATCAATTGCCAATCTCCGAACCTAGAATTACTTTTCAGCGCGTTAAA
>CAZJFE010000034.1:0-6737 GCA_964545345.1 uncultured Candidatus Saccharibacteria bacterium
TTAATTCATTAATGTTTTTGACATTAAAAAAGTATGGGAATACTTCAAAAATTGTTGGGCCGCCAATAATTACCAACTCCGGATCAGTGAGCGGAATATCTAACCTTTTCTCCAGATCAACGCCCTTATAATTTTTAATGGTAACCTCAACCAACTGATCACCCCGGCGCCCATTGGCTGTAAAAGAGATATTTTTCAGACCGATGCCGGATTTTAGCTCATCATTGTTGATCAGCCAGCTAATTTGGAGTCCGGAGAGATTGGCGATTTTCCCCCCGTCAATTAGCTCCAAAGCAACTTCTATTTTAGAGCCATCAACTGGCATTACCTTTCCTTGATAGGAGGGCGGGGCGTAGTTGTCGGATTTCCAGGTGACCATAAACTCCGGCACTGCTTGCGCGGTTGCCAGAGCAGAGAATAGAAAATAAGCGCTAGAAACTAGCATTAAAGAGTGACCGATGGCCTTTACATTGAGATATTCAGGAATCATTAATTATTATCTTAAGTATATCATCCGTGGTTATCGGGTCGGAATTCACATATCAAAATTGTCATTTTCCGCGTGCTCTTTTCGGAGCTCCTTACCCGCCTCTTTAACCATACTACCCGTTTCTCGAACACCTTTCCCTACTTCTTGAGTCGCTTTTCCCGCGCTTTCTGTTTTTTTACCGACATCGGCGACGGCCCTTCCCGCTTTTTCGGTGGCCTGTCCAACAGCTTTAGCTACTTTTCCCGCGCCTTCGGCAACTTTTCCTCCCGCCTCGGCAACCTTTCCGGCGCCGTAAGTGATCCCTCCGGCGACAGCTAGTGGCACACCAACGATCGCACCCAGCCCCGTCCCCGATAATTCACTTCCCGCCTCCATCATTTTTGAGCCGACAGCCGACGTTCCCTTTCCGGCAACTCCGATTGCTTGCCCCCCGATTTCCGTTCCTTTCCCTGTCGCCCCCGCCACCTTACCGACGCCCTCAACTATTTGACCGCCAGATTTAACGGCCGCGCCACCATATTGAATGGCCTGACCGGTTTTCACTATAGGAGTTCCCGAAGATTTAATGACTGATCCAGTCGCTTCTACAACTTTCCCAGTTTTCGGATATAGGGTTTTAGATGAATCGTTCTGATAGGCCGGAATTGAGCCCTTCGGTTTCCGCACTTTCAATCCCTGTATGGTATTTAGGGGTCGGGCTTTGTCTGATTTGGCATTTAGGCCGAGGAGGAAGCCGACTATCCGAAATGGGCCGGCTCCGAGCCAGGGGATCAATTCCAGCATATTAGCGGCCATGTTGTATAACCCACCTCCTCTCTTGTATGCGAAGTAAATAGTGGTTATCGGCCAGGTTAGGGCGTCTAGAATCAAGAAATCGTCTAATCCAAAGAAAAACAGCACCATCCCGATGATCTCGGTTAGGGCGATATAGACGGCGATGAATTTCCCTACTATGTCGGTTTTTTGCTCCATCCTATTTGAACTATTAACTAAAGAAACCAACTAACTACTCTCCCGGGGTTTGCTCAAGCAACTGCTCCGGTTTCGTGGTGATAACCTGGTCTTCAGTGTAGGAGGCCACAATTTGGATGGCGACGTGGTTTGGCCCGGCAAAGAATAATCCTTGTCCGACGTGCGCCTCCAAAAGCAATGTTTTTTCCACTTCGGTTAGGTTGAAAGTCTTGGAGATCAGATCAATCATCGCGGGAGATTGCTTGAGCAACAACTGGATGGAGGAGTTGGTGACGATCGGCCGTCCATACGGGGAATTTACGAAATCTTCCACGTCTTGGGTAATGGTGGTGATTCCCAGGAAGTATTTGCGGGCGCGTTTTACCAAACCGAACAAGAAAGAGGCGCCGTCTTTGTATTTCATCATCCACCAGGCCTCATCAATAATCAGCACCCGGCGTTTTAATTCCGCCCGGATTAGATTCCAGATAAAGTTCAAGATAATGTAGATAGCGATCGGGCGGAGCTCGTCTTCTAGGTCGCGGATAGAGAAAACGATGATTCGGTTACGGATATCAATATTGGTTGAGTTGTTGGTGAAGCCGGCGTAACTGCCTTTAGTAAATCGATACAGTCGTTCCGCCAGCTTCCGGCCGCCGGACATATTTTCCAGAACTGTCTGTAGGTTTTCCAGAAGCGGCGGAGTGGCTTTTGAGAAATCTTTACCGGCCACAATATCAAAAGCGGCGTAGGTTTCGGAAATGGCTTGGTCTAACAGAGATTCTTCCTCGGTGTTCATCTCCCCAAGCATCAGCTTAAGCAATCCGGCCAGGTTTACTATGTGCGATTTCAAGACATCGGCGGGGTTTTCCCCTTCCGGGATGATTGGCACGTCAAAAGGGTTGATATGATTCTCAGAAGCCAGGGAAATTTTAAAGAAACTTCCCCCGACGGTCTTTGCCAGTGACTCATATTCGTTTTCCGGATCAATAATCAAAACGTCCGTCCCGGTCATCAGTAATCTAAGCGCCTCAAGTTTTGTGGCGTAAGATTTACCGGCGCCGGATTTAGCGAAGATCACCAGGTTCGCATTTTCCAGCGAGAAGCGATCAAAGATAATCAAAGTGTTGTTATTGCGATTAACGCCATAAAGAATTCCTTCGTCCGAGGTTAAGTTAGCGGATACAAATGGGAAGAAAGAAGAGACTGGGCCGGAATTGAGAGGGGTGTGGATTAAAAGTTTGTCGGTGCCTAGCGGAATGGTTGAGGTTAAGCCGTCTACCTGCTGAAAAGAGCTTGGTTTAGCGTAAATCAGCTTACTCTCCAATACGTAATTAACTTGAGATTCTAATTTATTAAGGTTTTCCAAGGAATCAGCATAAAGGGTCATATAGACACCTACATTAAATAGGTGTTCCTGACCCTGTTGGAGTGAGTCGCGCAGAGCTTCAATATCTTGGAAGGCGGTTTCTAACATCGGGTTGCGGACTAATCCTTTAGCTTCCTGTTCTTGCAGTTCGGCCTGGATTTGAGCGGTCTTCTTCCGGAGGTTTTTCAGAGCCATCGCGGTATCTACCGGGTGCACGAAAATAGCGATATCAATCAAGTCGGGCATGTTGATGATCGGAGCGAACCAACCGGTGGCGAGGAACCTCGGGTAGGTGAAGATAAAGACAGTTTTCACAAACTTTCCTCCGAGTTTCAGATAGTTGCTATTCACCTCCATGGCGGCCGGAGCGATGATATCGGAAATGGTCTTGCCTTCAACGTTGGTTTTGGCGATTTCTAGGGTCTTCTTTTCAAAGGACTCCGGGTTATAGAGGTTATAAAATAGTTCAATAATCGCCTCATCGTCTAGAATCGCTCCCTGCAACCCGATAGCGGTCAGCCCGGTCACTACCCGATCCACTCTCTGATTGAGTTGCTGAAGATTTTGCTGGAAGAGCCGTTCTTTATCCTCGGTAACGGCCGCGGCGGGCTTCTTCTTTGTAAAAGGGCTGAGCAACTTTTCCGCTAGTCCTCCACCTCCCGAAAGCTGGACGGGCGCCGGATCATAAGAGATCACAATGAAAAACGCCTTGTTCATAATCGGATTTTGGGCCACGAAGGCCCCGACGAACTCCCGATATCCGGCTAGTTGCACCTTTAAAAGCTCATTGTTTTCTTGAGTTGACTCCCTCTCTTCTAAGCGTTGAAGATAATTGGCGATGTTTAACCGGCGGGAATGGATGAAAAGCTGAATTGAGAAATCTAAACTGTTCAGGAAATTTTGATAAGCATAAGTAATGAGTCCCTGCTCTTCGTCTGATTTCAAGTCAAAATTAATTCCGGATACCATAACCACCTTTCGGAGGGCGCCGCTCTTCAAGATCAGCGTGTTCTCGCGGACAGAGTCTATCTCTATAAATTGTTGGGTCGGTGATGATTCTTTAGCCATTTATTTAATTATACCCTTATCTTTTTTAGAGAGTATGTTTCTTAGCGGTGTTAGGGAAGTTTTTTGGGTTTTATCGGTTCCAAACACCTCATGAACGATTGGGGTTTGAACGGGAGTTACGGCTTGGGATGCTTGCTGCGGATTTGGCGCAACCACTTGTGGAATAGGGCTGGCTTTTTTAGTCACTAAGCTAAGCCAAGTAGCCCGGATCTTTGAGGTCGCCGGTAGGCCGGGGGCGGCCTGCATCCGTGGCATTTTTGGAACTCCGGGCATACTCGGCTGGACGTCCTTTCTTTGCCACAGATACAATTTCGGCTTCCATATATATAGGGCGGCATTCATGAAGAAAACTTCAAATGGCCGACCGTTATATTTGAGGAAGGCAAAAGCGGAGGCAGCTAGCCCCATTATGACCGTGAGAATCAACCAGAGCTCCAGACGAAGAGTGAAGAACATAAAAAAGCTCAGTAAACCGGCGACGCCGATATACATAAACTGTTTTATGGTTAACGGTCCGACTATTTTCGGTTCCGTTTCAATGAATTGTGGAACTTGGAATTGAGCCATGTTGATTATTTTAACTTACTCACCCAGGAATCCGCCCCGAATGGGTTATTATCTTCGGGTTTCCCGCCTTGATCTGGCCGGGCAGATTTGACATTGATTTTGACCGGCAGTTCAACTATCGGCGCTTTTGTCGTCTGCGGCCGGTCGTTCGTCGTTTGTCGTAAGTCGCTAGGCGTTATTGGTTTTGGTGGGGTTGGTGGCGGAGTTGGCCGAACCGGGATTGCCGGGGTAGGGTTGGCTGCTGGTTTATAAATCGGCTGATTGGGCATAGCTGGGATGGCGGCAATCCGTGGCGCCTGAAGTTTTTCGGCATAGATCTCTTTGATGTCTACGCCTAGTTCATTGCGAAGCGGGACCTCGATTGGACGGAGCATTTTCTCTTCAATCTCTTTGGTAATATTGAAGGCCATCTCTCTATCGAGCCCAAGCTCTTTGGATAATCTATCCGGTAAATCTTTTGGCCTCAATTCCTTGATGGCAATCTGTAGGATCAAGTCTGGGACGACGGCAGATTTTATTCCTTGCAACCCAAGGCGGTTATTGAGGTTGATAATCAGATAAAGCAAGGAGTTTGAGCCCAGCCATTCGCGGATACTTTCAGGCATGGTCTCCAACCAGTCTTGGACTGGAGGAGTGGTCGCCGGTTTATTCATTGGGTTGAGATTATCAGTCATGGTTAGGTAACTGCCGGGTTGCCTTTGTCGTCAACGACCCTGTTTTGAGGCCGCTGTCTTTTTAGCTGAATTTTCTCTGACGGTCCTCCGGCGGTTTGCGGCGCCTTATATGTTTTTTGTTGTTCACCGACAGCCAGCCCCCCCCTACGCGGTTCAGGTGATGTTCCCCGCCCTTCCCTTACTCGCTCTTCGGACGCTGCCCGCTTTTCTTCCTCATCTTTTTTCTTTTGCGCTAATTCTGCGGCCTCGGTAGTTGTTACAAACTTATGTAGATTGAGCATTGCTTCATGCCTTAGCGTTCTTTCTTCCGGTTTCAGTTTTTCTATTTTCCCGGATAAATCCTTGACGATTCCGCGCATAATCGGACTTAAAGCATATTTGTTATTTTCATGCTCCTTGTCTTTAAATTTGAGACTGGCCAACCCAGCGGCGAAGCTTTCTCTTTGAGAGCGATTAAATCCTTTTCCGCCAACTATCTTTTCTATCAGTTCCGGATTAAGGTTGGCGACAACGTTAGAGTTTTCAAATGATTTTGGATCCTGCGCGGAGAGATCTTTAACGGTCCAATCTTTGGTTGCTTGGGCGACGTTTGTGCCTAACTCACTTGCCAAATCAAGTCGTTTCTTAATGATTTCTTTACTAACACCCATAGTCTTGGCGGCTTGTAGATATTCACCCCTCTTCTTAGGATCTAGGTCATCAATCATCTTCGCGTCAACGGCTACCATCGCCCTGGCGGCTCTTTCAGTACTGCTAAAAGCGACGCCCTTAAGAGTTTCCATTTTACTTTCTTTGCTGTAGCTGTTAATTTCTTTCGCTCTTTCGGTAACGGCATTGCGGCGAGCCACGTTTGGAGCTTCGGCGGCATTATAAAGACGGGCCGCGGTACCGTGCGCTCCCACATAGCTCGCGGCTCCAGCGAGTAGTCTATTCATCCGAGAAGTTGCTCCGCTGAAAATTCCCGGAGCGCCACCCCCGCCTCCTCCGCCGGGACCACCAGGACCTTTTCCTCCTCCGCCCCCACCCCCTCCGAATCCTCTCTGCCATCGGCCTTGTAAGTAACCCGCTCCAGTTGCCCAGCCGGCGAAAGATTTAGTGGTGTTGTAGATGAATCCCGATCCGGCGATTCCTAAACTGTTGGCGGCCATTAATCCGCCGAAAATCAGACCGATTTGTACGATGCCCTGGGTAATAGCGGTGAGAATTGTCGCGTCGAAGATGGAGAATCCCGCCGCCGCCTTAGCCGTACTGTAACCGCTAGCGCCTGCCATTGAGTCGCCAATTTCTTTAGAGGTCACGAGCGCTAAATAAAGAAAGAACAGCATTACCGGTAGGAAAATATTCCACCGCAGGAAGGTGTCCCACCACTTTTTCCAGTTGCTAGAGAGGGCTGGGAAAATCCAACAGACCCAGGCCGCTGGCATCAGTATTAAAAGCAAACTGATAATCACATACCGTACAAACATCATTCCGGCTATTGTGAAAAAAGTGATCACAATGGCTGAGTTGTAGATAATTGTTAGCGCGAGCGAAGACAACATCAGGAAAAAGGATTGACTCGCTCCGGCGGCGTTTTCTAAGGCATCAACGGATGGCTTGGCAGTGTTCAGCAGCTGAA
>CAZJFE010000035.1:0-6257 GCA_964545345.1 uncultured Candidatus Saccharibacteria bacterium
TAAACGTGCCGATCCTCGCTCTTTCCCAGCTCTCCCGTGGCGTGGAACAACGCGACAATAAAGTCCCCCGTCTCGCCGACCTCCGGGAATCCGGTTCTATTGAGCAGGACGCCGATATTGTAATGTTGCTGTATCGCGAAGATAAAACGAAAACCAACCCATCACCGGATGAACAAAATATCGCCCAGGTAATCATCGCCAAACACCGTAATGGCCCGCTGGGATCAGTTGATTTGCGTTTTGATCAGGACAAAGCCAGCTTCAAAAATATAGATAAAGTTCATAACGCCCCCCCATCATATTAAGGAAATGCTCCCGGATCCTATTAAAAAATTTGTTGACGCTTTCGCTAAATTACCCGGTATCGGCCCCCGCCAAGCTACCCGGCTGGCTTTTCACGTTTTCAGCCAAGGCAAAGCGGAAGTAGCCGATCTCTCCAGCGCGGTGGCAGGGCTGAGCGTGTTGGCGATTTGCCAATCCTGTTTTACCACCAATCTTTCCGAGGGATTATGTTCAATCTGCTCTAATCCGCAAAGGCGAAAGGATTTGGTCGCCATCGTGGAAAAAGAGACCGATTTGATTTCACTAGAAAAAGCCAAAAAATTTGATGGTCGCTACTTGGTGCTCGGCGAATTAAAAAAGGATGGCTTTCTAACCAACGCCCAGAAACTCCGCCTGCGAACGATTAAGAATGCCGAAGAAGTAATTTTGGCGATGAATCCGACCACCTACGGCGACATCAACGCCACCTTAATCGCCCAGGAGCTGAAAGAATCCGTGAAAAAGATTACCCGCCTCGGCCGAGGCATCCCAACCGGAGGTGAGATTGAATTTGCCGACGAAGAAACCCTCGCCAGCGCTCTCCAAAACCGCTCATAGGGGCTCAGCCAGATAGATTTCCCGGAAACAGAATAATCCGTCTACTGACGGATTTTCTTCGCCCTCGGCGGTTTATCGTTCGATAGATAATGAACGAACTAAACCGCCTCCGGGATGTTCCGGATAAACTATCTGGCTTCGCTTTAGTAATTATATTGCCTTTTTGAAAATAATTCGGTATAATCTAGCCAGTTTCTTCACTGGAGGAGGCGTTCGTGAGAACTTCCATTTCCGTTTTTGTTACGACAGTTTTCGTTGCCGGCATGATCGCGATGGTCTACGGGCTCTGTATGATGTTGTTTGGTAGACCTTTCTGGCCGGGAATGTCGCTGGCGGTCGGCGGTTTGCTGGCACTGACAGTCTCCGGATTCTTTCTTCACACTTTTCACCTCACTACCGAGGAAGGGAAACTGACGCCGGAAGATAATGAAAAACGCGACGCGGCGCTAGCGGCAGTCGCGGCGGCCGCGGTAGCGGCGAAATTGGCCGGGCAAGAGAACGGTTCCGAGGATGAGCATTGCGGTAGCGGCTGAGGTTGCAAGTAAAAAATATCCCCACCGGTGGTGGGGATTTATTTTTCTGTACCATCCTATAGCAGTTCTATCAGTCTGGTATTGCATGATAAAATAAATTCAGTTCATTAGGAATTGCTATGAAAAGAAGGCGCCTCGCGGGATTGATTGTATTTATTGGCTCTCTGTTTGTGTTGGCGGGCGGATGGCAAATCTGGCAAAACAATAACGCGGCAACTTCCGGAAAAGATTTACTGGCGGTTGGAATTTTCCTGATTCTTGGCGGCATGATCCTCTGCCCATACGGCGGTGGAGAAAATAAATAGCCGAGTACATTTTGTACCCGGCTTTTTGATTTTTATTTCTCTGTTTCTGCCTGTAGTTCAGCTTGACGGCGACCGTCAAGATATTTGGCTTCTTCTTCCAACTTCGCGCGACGCAACCCTTCGTAAAACTTTGCATTTTCCTTAGCCCGAATTTCGTTAAAAATCTTTTCGCAGTCTATCTTGTAACCCCTGGAGCTGTAACAAACTGCGATCCAATCCAAATCCAACTTGATAATCTTGGGCCCCTTACCGGGTACGGCCACCTGGCAAAAACCTGTTTCTGCACTAAACCATTCCAAGAAACAGCCGTCATAGATAAGAAGCTCCGTGAAAGTAATCATGGAATCACCCTGGTGCTCGGCAGTGTACTCGGCTATCAACCGCCGTCTCATTTCCTCGTTATCTTTACGCGCCTTCTCCTGCGGCGCCCAATTAGACAGGCTGGAGCTCTGGAAGGTCGCATCTTTCTGAAAAAGGCCCGAGGATAGGAATTGCTTGTCAATGCGCTCAACTCCGCATGTGGAATAATCGCAGTCATCAAAAACTAAGATGACGGAATCCCCATCCGAACCCGGCAGAACATCCCTGATTTCATGATCGCGGTACTTAGAAAGTTGGTTCCAGTCTTCCAGGCGGATAACCGGCTTCTGCTTGGCGGCTTCAATGGCGGCAGGAAGCTTTTCACTGTCCGAGATATGCTTCTTTGCCGCAAAAATCGCAGGAAGTAACAGCGCCGCCAAAATACCTACTATCGCCAGGGGCACCAAAATATTGGGGAGATTATTATTAAACCAAGATCTAATGCCGCCCTTCTCCACTTCAATCTTGGGAGCGGAAACTGATTCTTCGGGATTACTAACGCTACTCGTAGACGATTCGTCGCCCATCTTGGCCTCCTCTTTCTCTGTAAAGCTCTTTGATGAGTTAAAATTAAGAACCTGCTAGATACTAGCACGGTTCTTAATATTTGTCCATCCCGGATTAGATCAGCATCTGCCAAACGCGAAGGCGTATTGCTTTAAGGAACATCTCGGAGGCGGTTGGGCTTGGCTCGTTCGTTATCTACCGAACGAACAACCGCCGAGAGCGAAGAAGACCCCGCCGTTGGAGCGGGGTCATTCTGTTTCCGAAAAGCAATGCGACTGAGCTATTTGATTCCAACAATCTCTACTTCCGTAAACTTCTGGCGATGCCCCTTTCTTTTCCGATAGCGGCTCTTGGAACTGTATTTGAAAACGATTACGGTTTTGTTGTGTCCCTGGCGAGCCATTTTCGCTTCCACGGAAGCTCCGGCAACATACGGCGCGCCAACTTTAACATTGTCGTTATCAGCTACCAATAAAACTTTATCAAAAACTAAAGCGTCCCCTGCCGGGGTTTCCAATTTCTCAATTTTCAGTTTTTGCCCGGGAGCAACCTTGTATTGCTTTCCGCCGGTCTCAATAACAGCAAACATCTAATTAACGCTTATTATAACTGATACATAGATCAAAATCAAGAGGTTGAAAAAGACAGTGGCGCCCAGAAATAACTGACTTAAAAGCAGGTTCCTAGTCCGGAAAACAGCCGCCAATCCCAGGTTAATCAGATTAATTAACAAAGCGATGCCCAAAACCGCCGCGATTTCAGAAGAACGGCCGATTGAACTCATACCCTTCAAACTATCAAACCAAGTAACCAACAAATTGTCGGTTAATCCGATTTGGAGGTAAAATAAAACTATAGAAAGGATCAGCAACCCAATATTTAAACCAACCAAAAATTTTATGAGCATTTCCTTTATTATACCTGCCCGCAACGAAGAGGCCTATATCGGCGAGACGATAAAACATATCCTAGCCCAGCCGGAAGAATTGGTCAAAGAAATCATCGTGGTGGATAACGGCAGCGCCGACCGGACCGTGGAAATCGCCGCGATGTATCCAAAAGTAAAAGTTCTGCGCGAGCCGGTTCCCGGCACTAACCGCGCCCGCCAAACCGGCTTCGCCTACTCCACCGGAGAGATCATCGGATTCATTGACGCCGATAACTGGCTCGCTCCTAACTGGGCGGAAACCACGATTAGCTATTTATCCAAGCCGGGCGTGGCGGGAGTAGCCGGAGTTTATAAATATCGCGACGTAGGGCCGGTCGGGAGATTCTTCACCCTCTATGGATTCCTAGCGGTCGCCTACCCGGTATATTTTATCGTCCATTATTTATTACGGAGGGGCAGCGTTGTACAGGGAGGGAATTTCGCCGCCAACCGCTGGGCGCTGGAAAAAATCGGTGGCCTGGACGTCAGCTATGTTTTTTATGGCGACGACGCTCACACCGGGAAACAACTCCGGAAAGTTGGGAAAGTGTTATTCACCGGAAAACTGGTTACCGAGGCCTCCGCGAGGAGATTCAAGAAACATGGCTACTTCAAAGTAGTCAGCCGTTATTTCCTGAATTTTATCTGGGTGATTCTCTTCAACCGACCATTTTCTAAAAAGTAACTAAATTTTGCTTGAGTACTTGCTGACCACCTCCTCAAAAGCAGGCCGGTCGGCTTCATTAACCGGATCGCCCGGCGGAATCTCCACTTTAAAGGGGTTAACGTAAGCGGTAAATTTGTGCATTTCATAATGCAGATGGGGGCCGGTAGAAAGACCGGTGGAGCCGACATAGCCAACCACCTGACCCTGTTTTACCTTGGCGCCAACCTTGATTCCCTTGGCCAATCGGGAAAAGTGTCCGTAGACAGTTTTATAGGTGTCATTGTGGCGCACAGTAACGGAAATTCCATAGTAACCATTCCAGCCGGCCTGAATGACCGTCCCGTCCCCTACTGACACCGCCGGAGTGCCCGAGGGCGCCGCGTAATCAATACCCCGATGCGGAGAGGTTTTTTTAGTGATCGGGTTATAACGCGCCAAGGAATATCCGGAACTGATGTATTTATACTGTAACGGTGATTTCAGAAATTCCTTCTGCAAAGCCGCGCCATCGGCGTCGTAGTGTCCGGCTCGGGTTTTATCGCTACCATCAAAATAAAATCCCTTGAAAGATTCGCCGGCGTTAATAAAGCTGGCCGCTAAAATCTTGCCTGGCATCGCGTAAACTCCATCCAAGAATCGCTCTTCATAAACCACTTTAAAACTATCGTCTTCCTGAATGTCGGCCGCAAAATCAATCTGCCAGGCAAATGCTTCCGCTAGCGTCAAAGCCAACCGTTCGTCCAAACCCTGATTAACGATAGTCTGGTACAACGATTTGGAAATTACCCCGCCGGCGGATCGCTCCCGAATTTCATAAGGGATTGGCTCCACTTTCGCGCTCCAGGAACTCGTCTCCGACTCCGGTTCCAGATTATCCACCACTAGCCGGTTATCAATATCTATTTTATAAACCACCTTTTCCAAATCTCCGGAAAAGGTATCAAAAGTTAAAGCGAGCTCTCGCCCACTCACAATTTTCGCCAAATTATATTGATCTAGAGAAGAATTAATAATTTCCTGCGCTGTGGAAGTGGCAACGCCAAAATAACGCATTACATCAACAAAAGTGGAACCGGAAGGAATAGAAAGCCGCAAAGTTTGAGTGGGATTAAGAGTTGGGATCTCCGGTTGAAGATTAAATAACCAAAAAACTACGATTCCTCCCAACGACAACCCCAATAAAATTATGCGTTTGCGTATCATTGACTTTTGAAATTTTAAATGCTATACTCACGAAAGTTCGGGTTGATAACTCAATGGTAGAGTTCCGGCCTTTTAAGCCGGGTGTTGAGGGTTCGAGTCCCTCTCAACCCATGATATTAGGATCGTACTACTGGTGCGTAGCTCAATCGGACGGGCAGGAGTTTTCTAAACTCCCTCATGTGGGTTCGAATCCCACCGCACCTATGGTGACGCGTAGCTCAATCTGGTCGAGCACCGGTCGGGTATCCAGCGGTAGCTCTCCAGCCGTGATGGGTTGAGTAGAGCACTGGCCGAGCCGGAGGTATGCGGGTTCAAATCCCGTCGCGTCTATTTGGGCCTGTAGCTCAAGGGTTAGAGCGGCGGACTCATAATCCGCTGGTTACTGGTTCAATCCCAGTCGGGCCCATCCCCACCCTCCCGTAGGGTGGTTTTTTTATTCTACGCAAACTATAGCCGAGATTCCAGCTCTTCTATCTCCTTAAGAAAATCTTCATCAATTTCTCCCTCGTCGGGTATTCCCAAACCTTCGTCTATGTCGTCACTCTCCTCCATAAAATCGTCCAACCAATCAGACTCCTCATAAATATCGTTTAGTAGCTCAATTTTTTCCGAGCGCGCTTCCCCGACATCTTCGCCAGCGATCTCCGCTTCATTCAAAATTGCCTCCGACTCTTTCAAATGCTCGGAAAGGCGACTCTTCGCGACTTCTAACCCGGGCGAGGCCTCACCTTTAATTTCACGCTCAAGAGAAATTTCCGCTACCCTTTCGGCGGCAAATTCTAATTGAAGAAAAGATTTATTTTCGGCTCCAAAGGTGAAGACCTCCTGAATAATTTCTCCCAAACGATCCAAGAAATAAAAGAAGTTTGACGGAG
>CAZJFE010000036.1:0-6228 GCA_964545345.1 uncultured Candidatus Saccharibacteria bacterium
AAATAAATTCCCAACATCAAGGAAAGAAGATTTTGATTGTCAGTCACGGCCATCCATTGTGGGTGATGTCTGGAGCGGCCGCCGGTCTGACTAGCGCTGAGAACGTAGATTTCCGTTATCCGAAGGTCGGAGAATATCAGGAGCTGAATTTAAAAAATTGGCCGTTTGATAGAAACGGAGAGTTGGACGCGCATCGGCCGTTCATTGACGAAGTTTATTTGAAGTGCCAGGAATGCGGCGGGAAGATGCAGCGCATCAAAGATGTAGCCGATGTTTGGTTTGATTCCGGAGCGATGCCGTTTGCCCAATGGCATTATCCGTTTGAAAATAAAAAATTGATAGATAAAGGGGATCAATTTCCGGCCGATTATATCGCCGAAGGCATGGATCAAACCCGCGGTTGGTTCTATACCCTGTTGGCCGTTTCCACTTTGTTGGATCGCGGGTTGGCGTATAGAAATGTAATTTCTTTCGGTTTGCTGTTGGATAAAAACGGTCAAAAAATGTCCAAGTCCAAGGGCAACGTAGTGGATCCCTGGCAGATGATTCAGAAATATGGCTCAGACGTGGTGCGTTGGTACTTCTATACCGTGAATCCTCCGGGGGAGTTCAAGCGTTTTGATGAATTAGATCTCGGCAAGACCTTGCGGAAGATTTTTATGCTTTGCTACAACTCCTTTGTCTTCTATAACACCTATGGAAGCTCGTCCGCCTCCGGAGGGGAGAAATCCAAGCCAATTCCGGTTTTGGATCAGTGGATAACTTCCCGCTTGCATGAGGTTGCCGAAACGGCGACGGCGAATTTGGATAAATATGAGATCGGTGAGGCGGCGAAGGTGATTGAGGCCTTTGTGGACGATCTTTCCCGGTGGTACATCCGCCGTTCCCGTAAAAATGTTTCCGGTAAGACCCTGAAGTTAGTTTTAGAGACGTTGGCGAAGCTGATGGCGCCGTTCGCTCCGTTTTTTGGTGAGGCACTATGGCTTTCATTAACGACTAACGACAAACAACAAACGACCAGCGTGCATTTGGTTGATTGGCCTGAGGGTCAGAAGTCGTCAGTTGTAAGTCGTAAGTTGCTTGAGAGCATGGCCGAGGTGCGGCATCTCGCAAGTTTGGCGTTGGCCGAAAGAGAGAAGGCGGGCATCAAAGTTCGCCAGCCGCTTAGTAAACTGAAAGTTAAAAGCGTGAAGTTGAAAGGAGCTGATAAGGCGTTGTTGGAAATATTGGCGGATGAAGTAAACGTGAAGGAAGTCATTTATGATTCAAAATTAAAATCTGAAGTTGAATTGGATGTTGAAATTACTCCCGAGCTTCGCGAGGAGGGGATTATGCGGGATCTAGTTCGGATGATTCAGGGTCTGCGCGGAGACGCGAATTATTCGCCGAAGGATTCTGTAATCGTCAGTTTAGAATTACCGGCTGATTTAATGGCGATCGTGGATAAACGATCCGCGCAATTGAAAAAGGATGTGCACGCTAAATCTATTGAGTTCAAGAAAGCGCAGAAGTTTGATGTTGAGTTAAGTTCTAAAATTGAGCAATGGCCGGTCTGGGTCGCGGTACGAAAATCGTAGCCCTTAATCCTCTATTGACAGAATAGGCCTATTTGTGCTATAATTCCAACGTTAAGCAATTACGCCACGCAATGAGCGGGCAAGCTTATCACCCCAAAAAGGGTTATAAAAAGAACCTTTACAAGATAGGAGGCCAGTATGACGCCCGGAGCCACGACCACACTGTCCCCGACGGAAGTTGTGAATGTGGAAGATCTTCGTCTCGCGGTGGCTGGTCAGAAGTCAATTCTGGCCGAACATCAGGAAATGGAACTGGAAAGCGCTCGCTACGAAGCGGAGCGCCAGGAAGCCATCAAGCTGGCAGAAGCCGGTGGCGGCCGCACTTCGGTGTGGGATGCCAAGAAGTACATGAAAGACAACTTCATCGGCTTGGATATGGCGGTGGAGAAGTTCGGTCTGGACCTGACGTCCGACCGGACGCTCGGCCTGGAGTTCGTGCAGTATCCCGAGGAACTGATCTGGAGGTTGAGAGATTCTCACTTCCTGATCGCCGGGGCGCCGGTGGACATCATTCAGGTGCGTCAGGCGCTCTTCCGGAGGGGTAAGTCCATTCGTGGGGATTTTTCCTACGACCACGAGCCCTTCGCTCGCCGCAAGATGGCGGCGCGCTGGTACCTAGTCCCGAAAGCGATCGGCCGGAATACGCTCTTCAAGGCGAAGGGCGAGCAGGATAATTTCTTCGGATCATCCTGCGAACGGCTGGGCGCTGTGGAGACGACGTATATCGTCGCTGTCCACCACATGATGATGGGGACGCCGCTTTTCAAGAACGTCGGTGTGCTGACCTCGGACTCAATCTTCACTTTCGAGCCCGGTGGTGATTCGGAAGTCGCGGCTTACGGAGTGTTGACCGGCCAGCGACTTTCCAAGTCCTCCTCTGCTCTCCTCGGAAGTCCGAGGCAGAAAGGTGGGATCCGGAAAGAGTTTGGCGTCTATGTTGGTTTCCAGGATTCCGAGTTCGGAGTCGCTGTGGGTACGTGCCCGGTGGATCGCCCAATGGCGAACATCGGCGCGTTCCTCGCCATCCGTCCCTCGGTGCTGATTCAGGCGCCGGAGGAAGTGGCAGACTAGCAGTAAGCAAAACAAACACCCGAGAGGTTCTCCCTCGGGTGTTTTTCTTTTACAATCCTATTTTCTTTTTTATTTCCGCCATTTGCCGATTTTGTTACCGAGTAATCGAGGGACTACAAAATCGAGCACCCCGTACATTTTGCGGAACATGCTATTGCAAAGACATACAGAGCCGCAAGGCGTTGCAGTTCGCAGAGAAAAGATATCAAGTCCGGTTCTGATACAAAATGTGCGTGGGTTATAGGCCGATCTTTTTCTTAATCTCAATCATCTTTCGTTCAGCATTTTTCTTGGCTTTTGCGGCGCCGGAGCGTAGAGCGGTTCTGATATTAGCCGGCTTTTTTAATAGCGACGTTTTCTTCTTGCGGAACTTTTCAAAATAATCAGCGACGTAATCGGCAAGCGAATGCTTTAACTCGCCGTAATTCATGCCGGCAAAACCTTTTTCAACTTCATTAATGGATTTTCCGGAGAGGCCGCTCATAATCTCCAACATATTAGAAATCCCCGCTTTATGTTTCGGGTCGTATTTCACGACGCTTTCCGAATCGGTAACCGCGCCGCGGACTTTTGATTTGATCACCTCCGGTTCATCATCAATGAAAAGACAGCCGCCGGGGCGGGATTTGGACATTTTCTTGGTTGGATCATCTAAGCTCATCACTCGCGGTGTGGCAGTCAAAATTTCTTTCGGTTCAAACAAAGTCCGTCCGAAGTGGCTGTTGAACTTTCTAGCCAGCGTGCGAGTTAGTTCCAAATGCTGGAGTTGGTCTTCTCCGACCGGGACAAATTGAGCGTCATAGAGCAGAATGTCGGCCGCCATCAAAGTCGGGTAGGTAAACAAACCGACATTCACATTTTCCTGTTGGGTGCCGGATTTATCTTTGAACTGGGTCATCCGTTTCAATTCGCCAATCGGGGCAATCGTTTCCAAAATCCACGCCAACTCGGTGGATTGCGGAACGGCGGACTGGATGAAGATCTTAGATTTCTTCGGGTCCAGACCGGCAGCCAGGAAATCCGCGGCCAGATTTAATATCTGGGCCGGCTTTTCGGCCGGGTTAAAATTCTCGGTCAGTGAGTGATAGTCGGCGATGAAGAAATAGCAATCATATTTACCGGAATTCTGCAGGTCAACGAAATTTTTCAACGCGCCCAAATAGTTGCCGATATGCAACCGGCCGGATGGTTGGATTCCTGAAACTAGAATTGGCTTGCTCATTAAATCTCTATAATTACCGGAATGATCATCGGTCGTCTCTTGGTCTTAGTATACAAGAACTGCCCGATCTGGTCGCGGATGAGAGTTTTCAGATAATCGGTTTCAATGCTCTGATTTCCGGGAACTCGCCCCGCGATACTGCGGATTTTCCGGCGGATTTCATTAAGCATTTCCTGATTTTCTTTCAGCAGGATAAAGCCGCGGGAAATAATATCCGGATTTTTCAGCACTTTGCCGTGTTGGCGATCCATCGTCAGAATGACCACGATCATGCCTTCTTGTGAAAGCATCCGGCGGTCGCGCAAAACCACTTCTTCAACATCGCCGACGCCCAGGCCATCCACCATTACATAGAAGGCAGGCACTTCCTCTTTAGTGATCGTGAAGGAATCTTTGGTGATTAAAGCAACTTGGCCGTTATCCATCATCATCGTGTTCTCTTTCGGAATACCGACAGACTGCGCCAACTTAGCGGTGTGCTTTCTCATGAAGTAGTAAGCGTGCACCGGCACCACGAATTTCGGCTTCACCAATTTGATCACCAGCTTAAGGTCTTCAGAGTGCGCGTGACCGCTGGCGTGAATATCCAGTAATTTAGAATTGTAGATTTCATCTACCTGACGGGCGACGTTGTCCTGCAAGGCCTGAACGCTGCGTTCATTGCCCGGCACCACGGAGGACGAGAAGATTACCGTGTCGGTCGGTTTCAGCGCCACATTTTTGTGTTCGCCGGTAACGATCTTCATCAAGCCGGCATTCGGTTCGCCCTGCGCGCCGGTAGTCAGGATCATAACTTTGTCGTCTTTATGTTTGTTGATTTCTTCAATCGGAATGATCTGATCCTTTCGGGTCTTGATGTAGCCGGTGTTCATCGCGATCTGGACGTTGTCCTTCATTGAGCGTCCGTTCAGAGCCACTTTGCGGCCCAAACGATCGGCGATCTTCAGTATTTCCGAGATACGAGTCATCAACGAAGCGAAAGTGCCGACGATGATTCTGCCTTTGGCATTCTTGAACAGTTTCTCCAGATTTTCCTCAATGTTTTTTTCCGACAAAGAAAATCCTTCCTTGATGGAATTGGTGCTATCCATAAATACGCTATGGATGTTCATTTTCCCCAATCGTTCAAAGGTTTCCAGGTTGATCGGTTCACCGGCCTGATTGGTGTCCAGGCGGAAGTCGCCGAAATTCACCATTTTTCCGGCGGGAGTATCAATGCAGACACCCAGCGCGTCCGGAATGGTGTGGGAAATATCAAAGAATTCCACGGTGAAGTTTTCCGAGACTTTTATCTTGTCATTATTTTTAACGACGATGAATTTCGGTTTGGAAACATTCGGAAACTCGCTAAAGCGGCGTTCAATCAGATGGCGTGTAAAAGCCGCTGTGTAGATCGTCGGACTGCCCATCTTATCGTAGAGGTAGGGTAGCGCGTGAATGTGGTCGTAGTGGCCGTGAGTCAGCAGAATGGCTTTAACATTGGCCTTCTTCTGTTCAAGGTAGGCGACGTTAGGAATAATGTAGTCCACGCCCGGAGTTTCTTCCTCTGGGAACTGGATGCCCACGTCAATTACGACTATTTCATTTTTGTATTCAAAGAAAGAGCAATTACGCCCAATCTCTTCTAAGCCGCCCAACGGAACGAACCGCAGGGTATCTGGTCCTTCGGTCTTCGGAGCGGTGGCAACGATCGGATGCGTTGGTCTGACCGGAGCCATACTGCGGGCGCTGGAATTTGTCGGAGCGCTAGGCGCTACCGGATTCCGACGCCGGATTATTGGAACTTTTATCATTTATTTTATTATTTTTTTGTATTCGACTTTTGAGAGCTCGCCTGCCTAAGGCAGGGTTATTTTCCCAAAGTGCTCTCGAGAGGACTTGAACCTCCACGGCCTTGCGGCCATACGCACCTGAAGCGTACGTGTCTGCCATTCCACCACGAGAGCGGTTTGTCCCATACATAATTTATGTATGGGGTGTTGTTAATTTCGTGTAAAGGAGTTGAGGTACAATTGCCCTCTTTGTGCCACCACCAAATCACTGAACGAAGGAGAAATTAACGTTAATTACATTATATACCCGATCTTCGGGTAAGTCAAGGGCTCATTCTGGCTTCGGCAAACTCCTACAGCAACCGGGTGTCCGTTTGCTCCGGCGGCAAACGGCACCACTAGGCGCTCGCCGGTTTTCCGTTCGAGAATTAACGAACGGCTCCAAGCAAAACCGGCTCCGCGACTTTGCTCACGGAGTTTGCCGAAGCCCTCATTCGCTGTTGGGAAGACTAACCGAAAAGAGCTGACTCACTTTCATAAACAGAGGCGAGGGCGTATTGCTTTAAGGAACATCTCGGAGGCGGTT
>CAZJFE010000037.1:0-6081 GCA_964545345.1 uncultured Candidatus Saccharibacteria bacterium
ACGGAGAGGCGGAAATCAAATTTGATTATCATTTGGGGACAGGGAAGCCGAGTGTGAAGGTGACTGTAGAGGATAATACCGATCGGTTGATTTCCCCAACTATCATCCGATTTGTTCAGGACGATCAAGGTAATTACATCGGAGTTAAAGTTAAAACTAGTGAGATTCCTTCAGGAAAAGTCGCAGGGCTTTCCACGGTTCATTATTGGGTTGTTGCCAAGCAGGATGATTATAAGACGGCGCCGGCAATTTCTGTACCAACCGCGCCGGCTGACGACAATCAACAAACGACTAACGACGAACAACCGGTTGTGACCGCGGAATTCCCAGTCATCCACATCAACGGCAATAATCCGGCCAGAATTGAGGCCGGCTCACTCTATTCCGATTTAGGCGCCTATGTTACTGATGATAAAAACGATAATCTGGGCGTGCGCGCGGAGGGGGCGGAGATTATTACTTCAAAACCGGGAGTATATTATGTAGTTTATAGCGCCACCGACCAGGAAGGGCACACTTCTACCGCTAGGCGTGAAGTGATCGTATTTGATCCTTATGCCGAGCCGGTGATTTTACCGGAGGGGAATTCAGCTATAATAGAAGAAGATGAAATTAGCTTATAAATTCCTAATTATCGTTGTTCTAATTGTTTTAGGGCTGTTTTTAGCTTTGGGGGAAAATTGGGAATCCGTAAAAGCCGCCGCCGTCAAAGTGGCTAGCGGGGGCCTCACTAAAGTTACAATCAAATCAAGCAACAGTGGTAAATTTTTTGTAAATATGCCGCAGAACACTTTGCTGAATGATGGCTTACTTGGGCTCTGGTCTTTCAATGGTAAGGATTTGAGCGGAACAACCGCGACGGATAGGGGAAGCGGGGGAAATAATGGCACTTTGACCAACGGTCCAACGGTGACTCCGGGTATAATTGGGCAGGCGCTGAATCTGGATGGCGTGAATGATTTTGTCTCCATTGCCGACCACGCAACATTGGATTTGACCGGATCGGTGACAATGTCCGCCTGGATCAAACATACTTCTTCTACAATCAAAGATTGGGAAGCGATCATAACGAAAGGGGACAGCGCTTACCGGCTCCACTTGTGTGGGAACAGCACTTTTTGCGGCGGGACGCCGACCAATGATGCCATTAGTGTCGCGATAACAGGAACCGGCTGCGCCAGTAACGGCACTACTTCCAATGTGATTCCGGAATTAAACCGCTGGTACCACGTCGCCGCCACCTATAACGGCAGCGCCGCGATAATCTATGTGGATGGAGTACTGAACGCTGAATCGAGTTGTAGCGGCAGTATCTCCACTAACGCGCACGCTTTGTACATAGGCGAAAATGCCGAGTCTACCGGACGACAATGGACTGGAGAAATTGACGAGGTTCGACTTTATAACCGGGCTCTCACCGCCGCCGAAGTTGCCATTCTTTATCGTTCCGGGCGGCGATAGGGTGTTTTTAATAAAGGGATTTGCTATAATTATAGAAATATTCAAAGGTCGCGCTTTTTATTGTTTAAACAAAAAATGTCAGGATTACTTAAGTCTAAATTAGTTTGGTTAGTCGTTATCGTGGTAGCTGTGTTGGCGTTGTGGCAAGCCGGAGTTTTACCGGTTAGGTTATCTGGAAAGTATCAGGCAGTTTTCCTTTCCAATAACCAAGTTTATTTTGGCAAATTGTATAACGCCGGTTCGGATTACCCAGTGTTGCGGGATATCTACTATTTGCAGGTGACTCAAGTTTTGCAACCTCGTGATCCTCGCAGTCCGGCTCAACAAATTAATCTTGTGAAGCTGGGAGGGGAGTTACACGGCCCTGAAGACGCGATGCGGATCAATCAAGGTCACATCCTATTCTTCGAGGATTTGAAGGGTGATTCCCAGGTGGTAGCGGCAATTAACGACTACAAAAAGGCCCAAAAAGAAAGCCAGTAAAATTAATGTCTGATAGAAAATTTCTCCTCAGCTTTCTATCAGTGGCTTTCTTTTTGCTTGGCGCCGGAGTTTTATTCGCGCAGACTTTTTCATCCACTGATTTCAAGGTCGTTCACCCAGTCCTTCAGCCGGGGCATTTTTCCTCTTCGGCGGGATTTAGGGTGGTCGGAACTATTGGGCAGTTCGGTAATGGATTAAGTACGTCCGGAGATTCAACCCTTAATACATTAAAGGCCGGATTCTTGTATTATGCTGATCCTTCACCGGCGCCGACCCCAACCCCGTCACCGACCCCTTCTCCAACCCCAACACCGAGTCCCTCTCCGGTCGCTGGCGGGGGCCCAATTTTGGATATTTTTAAAAAGATTGCGGATAAAATAGAGCGAATAATTCGTCCTTGTCGTGGCGCTGACTTGAACTGTGACGGCAGAGTAAATATTTATGACGCCGGAATCGTTTTTTATTGGTGGGGGAAGAGGATTGATCGGCCAGCTTATCTGGCGGCCCTTACTTCTATTATGAACGCTGGCAGGCCACTGCCGGACATTAATAAGGATAAAGATGTTGATATCTACGATTTGAGCATCATGCTTAGTCAATGGACTTATTAAATCGGTTCGGTCATAGATAGCAGTTTGATACAATAAGTATAGGCAATGTCCAAATTTTTCAGCTCCGTTTTAATTTTGCTTCTTTTCGCGCCCAATCTTTCTTTGGCGCAGAGCGGCGCGTCTCTTTCTTTATCGCCGGCTTCGGGAAGCTTTATAGTGGGCGGGACTTTTTCCGTTTCAATAATTTTAAATACTGCCGGTCAGTCGGTAAATGCCATTGAGGCGAGTCTGACTTTTCCACCCGATAAGTTACAGGTAGTCTCTCCATTGATTGGTACTTCGGTCATAGGCATTTGGACTAGTCAGCCGCAATTTGATAACCAAAATGGAACTTTGCGCTTTCAGGGAGGAGTTCCGGATCCCGGCCTTATTACTAGTCGGGGTGTAATTGCCACGATCACTTTTCGGGTCAAATCGGTAGGGACAGCTGTTTTGAAATTGCTGGATAGTTCCAAGGTTTTGCTGAACGATGGCTTGGCAACCGATTTTTTAACCGGCATTAACAATGGAATTTATAATTTGACTCTACCTCCTCCCGCGGGACCGGTGATAGTTTCCGAGACGCACCCGGATCAAAGTACTTGGTATTCTAACGCCTCGGCGGTTTTGCGTTGGAATAATAATTTACCGGTTGAAGGATACAGTTATGTTCTAAGCGACCGGCCGATTGATATTCCCGACAATGTTTCGGAAGGTAACTTGTCCGAGGTGATCTATAAAGGGCTTTCTGACAGCGTCCATTTTTTTCATGTAAAGGCGCTTAGAGCCGGTGTTTGGGGGGAAACCAGTCATTTTGCCGTAAAAGTGGACACTCAGCAGCCGGCTAATTTCAAGATAGAAATTTCACCTTCCAGTAGGACGTCCAGTACCAAACCGGTTATTCATTTCACGACCAGCGATTCCTTATCCGGTATGGATCATTACGAATTGAAACTGGTGCCGCGACAGGTTTTGACCGAAACCCCCAAAGGTCAGCCATTCTTTATTGAGGCCTCCACTCCGTATATACCGGAATTACTTTTAGGTAAGTATGACGTAATCGTTCGCGCCTATGACAAGGCCGGAAACTTCCGGGAGACTAACCAGCGCTTAACCATCTCCACTCCGCTCCTGACCATTTTAGGATTTCAATTCTTACCACGGTGGATTACCGTGATTTTGGGAATCCTGCTAGTGTTTTTGCTGGCATATTTCGCGAGAAGAATTTTGATCTGGCATCGGGAAGTGCACCTCCGTCACCTGTTGGGCGATATTAAAGATCCGGAGATTGTCGCCAGATTAAAACAACTGAGAGAAAAGCGATCTGAGTATTTCAAACACCTAGCAATTATTTTATTGGTGGTGGCTTCATTGATTTCACGCAATCAGGTTAGGGCGCAATCTTCTTTGTTGGCATCTCCAATCGTAACTACGGTCGCGGAAGATATTACTGATCAGGAAATATTTTATATCGGCGGTAAAGCGCCGGCGGTTAACAGCTCCGTTATCGTTTATTTACAGAGTCTTCATGACGGACAAACTTTTAGTCAGACCGTAGAGGCGGATAGCAAGGGGGATTGGTTTTATTCATATCCGAATTTCTTGTCACCTGGACGATATCTGGTTTGGGTGCAAGGTAAGTTGGGTGGTCAAGCCAGCGCTCCCAGTCCGCAATTTGAAATCGGAGTTTCTCAAACTGCCCTGCAGTTTGGTGTTTCTAGGATTAGTTTAGAAGCCTTGTACTTTATCTTTGTAATTATCTTCCTATTTTCCACCATTGGTCTGTTGTCGTTCATTTTGTATCACGGACATCATGCCCGTCGGAAGTCGCGCCGGTTGATGTCAGAAGTTCAAAGAGTTGATGAGGCAATCAAGCGGGGATTCCTTTTACTGCACAAAGATTTGCAGGCAGAACTCGCGGTTTTGCATCAGCGGAAAGTAGCGGCGGCGTTGACTAGCGATGAGACGGAAAAGGAGAAGAAGTTAATGCAGGATCTTGATGCAATTGGGAAGCTAATTGAGAAGGAAGTCAAGGACGTGGAAAGACTGCTTGAAAGACCTTAAAAACTCCTTTTGTAAATAAAAACTCGTCCTAAGCTAATTTAGGTGGTTTTTTTGGCATTTTGGAGCGCTGTGAATGGCGTGACTATTAATGTAGTTATCCACAATTTTGGCAAGTCAGGATTGGTAAAATGAATATAAGGGAATAGGGAAATGAAATGAGCTTGCAACAAGCATTTTTTCAGCTTAAAAAATTACTCTCCAGCTTATTAATTTTAAGCGTACTTTTGCTAGTGATTCCGATCCCCAAAGCAGTCGCTGCATTCGGCCCTCCGGCGATCCTTGGCTATCAGGGGCGATTAACGAACTCCAGTGGCGACTTATTAGGAGGTTCCGGCACGACCTATTATTTCAAATTCTCCATTTGGGATAACACCACTTATGGATCCGGTAATCAATTATGGCCTGCCAGTTCGCCAAGCTCATTTGCGGCAACGGTTAGGCAGGGGGTTTTCAATGTGAATATCGGCGATACCGAAAATGGGTTCCCGCATCTTCTAGATTTGGATTTTAGTGACAACGAATATTACTATTTGCAGATTGAGGCGTCATCTGACAACGCCAGCTTTGAAGCTTTAACTCCTAGACCGCTAATTTCAGCCGCGGCATTTTCAAGATTGTCGGCGGGGGTTTCTAGCACCTCTACTCCTTCCACCTTCGGAACTACTACTCAATTTAGTGGCGCGACCCAATCCTCATTTGAAGCCACAACTACCGGCTCCATACCGCTTGCTATCCGCGCGGCTGTTGGTCAAACAGCGGATCTTTTTCAAATTCAAGAAAGCGGGGACGGCGTCAATAAATTGATCGTTGATTCCGGATTCCGCCTGGGTTTGGGAACTTCCACGATTGGAGGTGATCTTGGTTTATACGGTTTGGGAGTGGAGGGCGGCGCGTTAATAGGAAATTTCCTTACTACTTCTTACATTACCGCCACCTCTACAACCGCAACTTCTACTTTCAAAGGTGGGATCAATTTGGCTATAGACGCCGGCAATGTTGGCATCGGAACGTCTACTCCGTTTGCATTACTTTCGGTAGCGGGTAGCGGATTTTTGAGAGGTGGATTGAGTGTGGGAGTTTCCGCCACCAGTACTGATGGCTCGATCAGAGCAAACCTTCTGCATTCTGATACCCAAATAGTTGCGAGGGGATTAGTTTCATGTGATTCAATAGACACGGATGCGAGCGGAGTTTTGAAATGCGGTAGCGATGAAACCGGAGCCGGTGGGGGCATCGCTACTATTCAGGAGAATGATTCAACTGTTGTGTCGTCCGCGACAGTCATTGATTTCCTTGGTTCTGATTTTACTGTTGCCGCCGCCGGGTCAGAAGGTGACATCTCAATTGATTACACTGGTTCCGGAATAACTCGCCGGTCACAAAATGAAATTATTCTGGGCAATTGGGAGTTTGGAGATTTGGCTGTTTATGGTTCCGATTTGAATATCGGCAACGGCATCTCGGCCACCTCCACTTTGTCCGG
>CAZJFE010000038.1:0-5647 GCA_964545345.1 uncultured Candidatus Saccharibacteria bacterium
AATAGCTGGGCGGGGCGATGACGCGCGCCGGAAACTTTCGCGTTAGCCGGCTTGATCAATCCCAGAGTCAGAAACTTTTTCCGGAAATTCCGTTTGTCCAATTTATGGCCCAGAATAACCTCATAGGCCTCTTGGAGCTGGCTCAAAGTGAACTGGCGCGGCAATAGATTCGCGATTACGTTGGTATATTCCACCTTGTAACGCAAGCGCTGAAGGGCGTAAGCCACGATCTTCGCGTGATCAAAAGCCAGCTTCGGCAGAGAGCGCGTACCAAAGAAAGCGGACGGCTCATGAATTTTTTCATCGGAAAATTTTATTTTCGCGAAATCCACCAAGGCAAAGTAGGCCACAGTCAAAACTCGCCCGCGTGGATCACGCCCGGGTTCGTCAAAGCTATAAAGCTGCTCCAGATAAACCGAGCTCACCCCCGCTTTATCTTTTAAAACCCGCGATGCAGTTTTCTCGGTGGTCTCGTTTTCTCGCACAAAACCTCCCGGCAAGGCCCAGGAGCCGGCAAAAGGCAGTCGGCTTCTTTTCACCAATAAAACCTTAAGCTTCCCATCCGTGATAGTGAAAATAACGGTATCGGCGGTAACGGCGGGCGGAATGTGTAATTTAAACGCGGACATGGTTATTTAAGGTCTTTTAGCCAAAGTTCAACGTCAGCGTCTGATGGCATTCGCCAATCGCCGCGCGGGGAAAGCACTACTGATCCCACCTTCGGGCCATCTGGCATCACGGAACGTTTCCACTGATTGGAGAAAAATCTGGCAACAAACAGAGTCAACCATTTTTTAACAACCGTCGGAGAATATTTCTGCCCAAAAGCGTGTTTAGCCAAAAGCAAGATCTTGCTTGGAGCGGACCCCCAACGAACAAGGTGATACAAGAAAAAGTCGTGTAGGGCGTAGGGACCAATCAAATCTTCGGTCTTTTGAGTAATTTCTTTATTTCCTTTTAATTTAACCAGCTCCGGAGAAATCGGCGTGTCTAAAATATCATCCAGCACTTCTTTCGCCGAAGAAAATTCTTTTTGCTCGCTCACCCAATCCACTAAATAGCGAACCAGGGTTTTTGGCACGCCCGCGTTAACTCCATAATGAGAAATTTGATCGCCGGTAAAAGTATTCCATCCCAAAGCAATTTCCGACAAATCACCGGTGCCGACTACGATCCCGCCAATTTGATTGGCTTTGTCCATTAGAGTCATGGTGCGGTAACGCGCCTGCGCATTTTCAAAAGTAACATCTTGATCCTTGCTATCGTGGCCGATATCTTTGAGTTGTTGTTTAGCGCCTTTAGTAATATCAATAGTTTCAATATGAATCCCCAACGCCTCGGCCAGCTTAATCGCGTTGGATTTAGTTCTGGAGGTGGTGGCAAATCCGGGCATTGTCAGAGCGTAAATATTTTTTCTGGATAATTTCAATAAATCAGCGGTTCGGGCCGCCACCAAAACAGCCAACGTGGAATCTAGGCCACCGGAAAGTCCGATGATAAAATTTTTCCGGCGCACCTGTTCCATCCGCTTCGCCAACCCGGCGGTTTGAATGGAGAAAATTTCCTCGGAACGCTTATCGCGCTCGGCGGGGTTTTGGGGAACGAATGGACTCGGATTAATCTGTCGACGCATCTCCCAATCGGTGGCGATCTTAGATGGCGCGTCAATAATCCGGAATTTTTTATCCGGGACGTCATGGACAGCTTCGCTAAAACTGGTCATCTTGGCGCGATCATGCGCCAAATGCTCCAGGTCAATCTCGGAAAATACCAGCTCGCCCTCGCGGACAAAGCGCTTAGTTTCCGCCAATAACCCGCCATTTTCCGCGATCATCGCGTGGCCGCCAAAAACCAAATCAGTAGTTGATTCCCCTACTCCGCAAGAAGCGTACAAATAACCGCAGATGCCGCGAGCGGATTGCTGAACCACCAGATCACGCCGATAATCGGCCTTCCCGACTAAATCATTGGAAGCGGAAAGATTGGCAATGATATTGGCGCCGTGGATTACCTGAAAAGAACTGGGCGGGATCGGAGTCCAGACATCTTCGCAGATCTCCACTCCTAAAATGGCTTCCGGATGACCGGCGACGCGGAACAATAAATCAGCGCCGGCTGGAATCTTTCGGCCACCCCAACTAATCTCTGATACTTTCAGATCGCGAGCCGCGGAGAACCAGCGTTCTTCGTAAAATTCTTTGTAGCCGGGAATGTAACTTTTTGGAACAATTCCACGCGCCCGGCCGCCACTAATCACTACCCCGCAATTAAAAAGCTTGCCGGAAATTTCAATCGGCGCGCCGACTACTATCGCCGCCCCGATTTTTCCGGATAATTTTTCCAAACGTTCAAGCGCCGGACGAATTTCCGCCAGCAAAACCCGCTGATGGAATAGATCGGCCATGGTATAGCCGGTCAACGCCAATTCCGGAAAAACTATCAAAGCCGCCCCGCTTTTAGCCGCTCGGGTGGCGAATTGAATAATTTGATCCGTATTAAATTCCACGTTTCCGACTTTCAGCGGTGGAACCGCGACGGCCACCGGGAGAAAGCCGAAATTTTTTAAACCGGGCATTGATTTATATAAGTGTTTATCCTACACTAATATAGCAATAAACTTATGGCCCGTCAAATTAAAACCATTAATTTCTTTTACCGGCAAGGAGACCCGCGCGCCGTCCAATGGGAAAAAAAGATCTCCGGATGGCTAAAAGAAAAATTCCCGAAGGTCCGGATGGGAGTCAAAAACCCGGAGGCGATTTTGGTTTTAGGCGGAGATGGCACAATTCTTGAGGCCGCCCGTAAAAATCAAAAGCCGGTCATTTTTGGCCTCAACTTGGGACGGGTCGGATTTTTGGCCTCGGCCAGAGAACCAAAAAAGTTCCTGCCGGCTCTAAAGGAATTCTTGCGCGGGCAATACCGCCCTATTCCCAGAATGATTCTAACCGCGGAAGTAGTCCGCCAAGGAAAAAAGATCTTCTCAACTAACGCCCTCAACGACCTGGCGGCGGAAAACCCACTTGGTTTGGTGGAAATAGCGGTAAATATTGAGGGCGAAGTAGTGCAAAACGTCCACGGAACAGGAATTTTAGTTGCTACCCCCACCGGATCTACCGCCTACAATCTTTCCGCGCATGGGCCGATTATCGCCCCGGACTTGCAAGCGATAATCGTCAGCGAAATTCTAGACCACAATCTGCCGACTCCAAGCATTGTGATCCAGCCGGAAACTAAATTACATCTGGAAATAACTGATTTCCGAAAGCGTGGTCTATTGCTTACCAAAGACAAAAAGGCGGCTGACGTTATTTTGATATCGGACGGTGAAATGGTTTTCCCGCTGGAGGTAGGCGATGTAATAAAAATCAGCCGCTCCCCCAAAATGGTGACGCTGGCGGAAGTGGAAAAGAATTACTTTTTCAAAAGCTTACGGGAAAAGTTCTTATTCAGATAAACGCTATTCAAAGTGAATCGTCTTTTCAAAAGAAGCCAATTGCGCTCGTAGAGCCGACGCGCCTTTCAATTCCGGATCTTGCTTAAGAGTGTCTTCCGCGGCGGCGCGGGCTTTTTTAATTAAGACTACATTGTTAAGTGAGCGCATCGCCAAATCGGGAATGCCGGTTTGTTTATCGCCAAGAAATTCTCCCGGACCGCGGATTTCCAAATCTTTCTCAGCCAACTCAAAGCCATTCTTTGCCTGAATCAGGGCCTCTAAACGCTGATAGGTGGTTTGAGCGGTGGAATCGGTAAACAATAAGCAATAAGACTGGTGCTCGCCGCGACCCACCCGGCCTCGGAACTGGTAAAGCTGAGCCAAACCGAAACGATCCGCTCCCTCAATCATCATGATGGTAGCATTGGGGACATCCACGCCGACTTCAACAACGGAAGTGGAAACTAAAATATTCGTCTTTCCGGAAGCGAAATCAGTCATCACCTGCGCTTTCTCGGCGGCTTTCATCCTTCCGTGCAACATCGCTACCTGTAAATCCGGGAAGACTTTCTTAGACAAGCGCTCAAACTCTTCGGTGACGTTTTTGACGTCCAGCCAGAGATCCTTCTTTTTACTCTTGAGGGCCAACGGATCTTCCCGTTTAGCTTCAGAGGCCTCAATACGCGGACAGATCACGAAGGCCTGCCTCCCCTTTTTGATCTCCTGCTTAATGAAATCGTAGGCCTTATTGCGATTGGTTGGCGGGACAACTTTGGTAGAAATTTCCTTACGGCCCTTCGGCATTTCATCAATTAAAGACAAATCTAAATCGCCGAACAAAGTCAGCGAAAGAGTGCGAGGAATCGGCGTGGCGCTCATAGACAAGAAATGAACGGTAGTCTCCCGGCCAGGATTTTTCTCCTTTTTAACCAGCATAGAGCGTTGCTCAACGCCAAAACGGTGCTGTTCATCAACGATCGCCAAGGCCAAATCATCAAATAATAGGGCCTTCTTGCTCTCTCCTTCGGAGATCAAGGCGTGCGTTCCCAAAATAATTTTTACTTTGCCGGAGGCGATTTCCTCCAATAATTTCGCCCGCGGAACTTTCGCCTCCAATCCGTCTCCGTAAAAAGCCCGGGATTCACTACCGGTCAGCAAAGCAATACCGATCGGATAATTTTTAAAAATCGCGGAAAGGGTGCGGTAGTGCTGTCGCACCAAAACTTCAGTCGGCGCCATAAAAGCAGTCTGCTTGTTATTATGAGCGGCGGCCAAAGCGGCGGCGGCGGCCACCACGGTTTTTCCGGATCCGACATCTCCTTGCAACAAACGGTTCATCGGCTGAGTTTTCGCGAGATCGCCTAATATCTCCGCCACGCTTCGCTCCTGCGCCCCAGTCAATCCAAATGGCAGCTGACTGAAAAATTTATCTAGAATAACGCGATCAATCGCCAACGCGGGAGCGATTTCTTTCGCCAGCTTGGAACGATGACGCAGATTCAATAACTGGATCAAAAAAATATCCGCGAAAGCGAAACGCTCGCGGGCTTTTTCCGCTTGCTCAAGATTTCTCGGAAAATGAATATTTTTAAAAGCGGTTCCCAAGCCGGGCAACTCCTGCTCTTCCAAAATTGAAGCCGGTAAAAAATCCGGCGGTAATTCCATATTTTTTAGGAGCGCTCCCACCAGGAAACGAATACCTTTGGAAGTCAGGCCGCGGGTTTCCGGATAAATCGGGATAAGACCGGCAGTGTGCTTGGTTTCGGTGGTCGCCTGCAAAAGCTCGTAAGTCGGGCTCTGAAAGAATAATTCGTCGTTAGTAAAAGCTACCTTACCGGCAAAATTAACCCTGCGGCCGGGCATCAGGATTTTAGAAATAAAAGGCTGGTTAAACCAAACTGCTCGAATTCCTCCGGTTTCATCAGCCACCAAGGCCTCCACGATAACCATCTTCTTTCTAAAGGAACGGCGGGTAGATACCTTCTTAACCACCGCTTTAATAGTGGCTGGTTGGTTCGGTTTAAGATCAATAATTTTCACAACCGAAGAATAATCCTCGTAACGGAACGGGAAATGCCAAAGCAGATCCTTGACAGTCTTGATACCTAATTTATTAAGCTTACTTGTAAACTTTTCGCCGATGCCCTGAATTTTTACAAGCTCTGTTTCTAACTTGATCATTTTCGGTGAAAGTTTGCATATATTATAACATAC
>CAZJFE010000039.1:0-5474 GCA_964545345.1 uncultured Candidatus Saccharibacteria bacterium
TTTCTTTAGATTGGAACGGAGCCACCAACAAACGACGCGCCTCTTCTTCTTTGAGTACC
Source organism: uncultured Candidatus Saccharibacteria bacterium (assembly GCA_964545345.1). Classification (GTDB taxonomy): domain Bacteria; phylum Patescibacteriota; class Minisyncoccia; order UBA6257; family WO2-44-18; genus JAUSKF01. Next base: position 60 of record CAZJFE010000039.1, read on the forward strand.
TTTAAGGCGTCAATTTGGATCGGAGCCGTCACTAAATTAAGGTAATTTAAGCCAGCCTGAGAAGCCCTAGCTTGAGCGTCTTTTTCTTCGGCCTCCCGCCTTATTTTGACCAACTGGTCATCCAGACTTTTAAGCGACTGCAACATTATTTTCATTCTAACACACCGAAAAACCGACACCTTGACAAAATAGGATGAATCGTGCTAAAATAGACGGGATCTTTGAGAGGTAAATAGGCAACCAAAAACCCTAATTAGCGAGGTGCGACATGCGTAAGCCGATCCAGGTCATGCTCTTACTGCTGGTTCCGTACTTTCTGTGCGGCTGTTCCAGCTTCCTGAGTTGGGAGGGCTGGTCGGCGGCCTCCACGAAGGTGCTGGTCGTCAACAACACGGAGGACATCAAGTTAGATGTCACCGTGAACGGCCGACAGTTCACCAAGGAAGGGCAGATGATGGAGCCGGGCGAGCATCGCTCGGTCCTCCTCTGCAACTTCCACGAAGGAACCAATCGGAAGTACGTCGTTTTGGTGAAGGGCCACGACTGTTGTGGTAAGTTCATCGGAGTAACTGAAAGGGAGTACGACGTGGCCGCTTATGAGCAGGGGTGCGAGCCATTCATCATCAACTCCTACAATTTCCGGGGAAGGAAGTAAAACGGGCCGGGGTGGCGGAATGGCAGACGCGCGGGATTTAAAATCCCGGTCTGAGCCGAAAACTCATGAGGGTTCGACTCCCTCCCCCGGTATCGGCCGAGTGGCGGAATTGGCATACGCGACGGATTCAAAATCCGTTGAGGTCACACTCGTGAGGGTTCAACTCCCTCCTCGGCCATTTTCAGAAACAAGGGTTTCTGAACAACCAGACACTTCAACAAAGGAGACGCAAATGAGAGTACCGCTGACGAGAACCTTCAAAGGACTGATGTATCCGGCAATCCAGGGAGGAACCGGCGTGAATGAGGGAACGAAGGTGTTCGAGAGAAAGAGCAACGTTCCGGCCGTGAAAGGCGTCGATACCAAGCTCTTCGATAGGGCCACGGCCATGGTGCCGACAATGCCGATGTCGGAGGAGGTAGACAAGTTCATCAAGGACCTGAGCGTCGGGAAGAAGCGCTTCCGCGACAACGTCACCTACCTCCCGGCCGACAAACAGGAAGTGGTGGCAATCGTCCACTGCTCCTGGTACGAACCGGATCTGCCTGTGGCGCCGAGCGCCCTGCCCAGCCAGGCGGTAGTCACAACTGGCCAGGAACCCAAGCCAGTCCTGGCCCGTATGCCCGTCCCGGCATCAAAAGCGCAGAACGATGACATGGAAGGTCCCCCTCATTGTTTTGATGGGGAGCACTAAGAACTAGACAGAACCAAACCGCATTCAAATTCGAAATGAATGCGGTTTTTTTATTTCCCTGCTTTACTTTAAATACTTAAATGTTTAAATCTTGATATATGTCCGGCCATAATAAGTGGAGCCAAATCAAAAACCGTAAGGGCGCGCAAGATGCCAAAAAGAGTTTGGCCTTCTCCAAACTACTAGCTTTAGTTGTGGTCGCCGCTAAAGCATCACCCGACCCCGATAAGAACCCCCGCCTGCGGGCGGCTATTCAGCGGGCTAGGGATAGTAATGTTCCGCTAGAAAATATTGAGCGAGCAATCAATAAAGCCGCGGAGCAAAAAGATCTGACCGAAGTCCTAATTGAGGCATACGGCCCGGAGGGGGTGGGGATGTTAATTGAAGGCATTACGGACAATACCAACAGAACCGTTTCGGAGGTCCGCCATCTCTTGGACGAAAATGGAGCGAAGATGGCCGGCCAAGGCGGAGTGGCGTGGTCGTTTGAGAGGACCCCGGGCGGCTGGCAGGTGAAAATGCCCCAGCCGGCATCCGAAGAGGCCAAGAAAAGAATTCAGGAGTTGATCGTTATACTAGAAGAGCACAACGACGTTCAGCGCGTTTTCACGAACGCGGGTTGAGAGTTTATAAACTTATGCGCATTCTAGGTATTGATCCCGGCACTTCCAGAATCGGCTTCGGGGTTATAGAAACCGCCGGCGGGTTAAGGTTAGTAGATTACGGGGTTATTGAGGCGAAAGAAAAAACCCTAACGGAAAAGATAGCCAACTTTTCCAAAAAGTTTGAAAAATTGATAAAAGATTGCAACCCGGAGCTGGCGGCGGTTGAAAAAATATTCTTTGCCAAGAATCAGAAGACTGCCCTAGCGGTCGCCCAAGCCAGAGGAGTTTTGATGGCTGGACTGATAGCTCGCAACATACCGATCGTTGAATACGGACCAACGGAAGTTAAGTTGAATGTGGCTGGATATGGGTTGGCGGATAAAGCAGCGGTTGCTAGAATGGTAAAAATGATCCTGAAAGTGAAAGACCTCCCCGGACACGACGACGCCATTGATGCGATCGCTATCGCCATCACTGCCGCCAGCAACCGGGTATTGACAGAGAAATCAACCGATATATAATCTTTTTCATTATCTCAGCAAAATTAACAAAAGGTCGTTGATACAAAATCTAACAATGAGCGGATACCAAGACGACATCCAATTCATGGCCGATAACGATGATTTGGATCCAATGGACGAAGAGGAGACCGAGGACGCCGACTCCGATGATGATATTCTTGTCGGAGACGACGAAGAGGAATCCGAAGGCGGAAAAGTAGAAAGCGTTGAAGAATTAAAAGAGAAAGAGGCCGAGGAAGAGGATAATTATTAAACTTAAAGCCCCCAATTGCCAACGGGGGCTTTAAGTTATAATATGAATAACCTCAAATGAACCGAATGAAGAAAATTATAAAGGCCTTGGTTAAATTTCCGCTTAAACACCACCGATACTTGTTGGCGGGAATCGGCGGCCTTCTATTGATCGGGGCGCTATATTTCTTCTTTCTAATTAAAGATTTACCGGATACCGAGATTCTGGCCAGTCGTCAGGTTTCCGAATCCACGAAGATATATGACCGAACGGGGGAGGTTTTGCTTTATGAAATCCACGGCGAGGAGAAAAGGACCATCATCCCTTTTGATCAGATTCCTGAATACGCAAAGAAAGCGACGATCGCCATAGAGGACGATAATTTTTATAACCATGGAGCAGTGGACTGGAAAGGAATCGCCCGCGCCTTTATCGTCAATGTATTAAAAGGACGGATTGATCAGGGCGGATCCACCATCACCCAGCAGTTGGCGAAAAAGGCCTTTTTAACCGATGATCGCACTCCCACCCGGAAAGCAAAAGAATTATTTTTAGCTATCAAGCTGGAGAACAGATATACGAAAGACGAAATTCTAAATCTCTACCTCAATCAGATTCCTTATGGATCAAACGCTTACGGGATAGAAGCGGCAAGCAAAACCATTTTTGATAAAAACGCGAAAGATTTGAATTTGGCGGAGGCCGCTTTGTTAGCCGGTCTGCCTAAGGCCCCGTCATATTACTCTCCATACGGGAGTCATGAGAAAGAACTAATGGCCAGGAAAGATACCGTACTCGCGAGAATGCATGAGTTGGGTTTTATCAGTCAGGATGAAATGGAGAAGGCCAAAAAGTTTAAATTTGAATTCGCTCCGAACTTCACGAAGATAAAAGCGCCCCATTTCGTCATTATGGTTCAAGACTATCTTAACAACCGCTACGGCGAAGATTTCGTTCGGACCGCCGGTCTGAAAGTGGTCACGACTTTGGACTGGAAAACACAAGAAGTGGCCGAAAGAGCGGTTGAAGAAGGAGCGAAACGGAATGAGGAGCTTTATGCCGGTAAAAACGCTTCCTTGGTAATGCAGGACGCCAACACCGGTCAAATTATCGCGCTGGTGGGATCTAGAAATTACTTTGACACGGAGAACGACGGGAATTTTAACGTTGCGGCCCAAGGATTGCGACAACCCGGCTCTACTATGAAACCATTCGCTTATGTCGCGGCTTTCAAAAAAGGATACACGCCGGAAACAGTCGTTTTTGACGTGGAAACAGAATTTGATACCACCGAAGATCCGGAAAAGAGTTACAAGCCGCAAAACTTTGACGAAAAATTCCGTGGCCCGACTACTCTGCGGCAGGGGCTAAGCCAATCAATCAACATCCCCTCAATCAAAGCGTTGTATCTGGCCGGAATAGATAATGTTTTGAAATTAGCTAAAGATTTCGGGCTCACCACCTTAACGGAAAGGAGTCGCTATGGTCTTTCGTTGGTGCTGGGAGGCGGTGAAGCGAAATTGATTGATTTGGTAAACGCTTACTCCGTATTCGCTCAAGACGGCGTCAAACACCGTCAAACATTTATCTTAAAAGTGGAGGACAAGGAAAGAGTTTTGGAAGAATACACGGATGAAGTAACGAACGTGATTGAATCGCAATACGCCAGAATGGTCAATAATATTCTCTCAGACATTGAGAGCCGCTCGGTCTTGCTGCAAAATAGTCTTGGCTTAACAATCTTCCCGAACCAAGAAGTCGCCTTAAAAACCGGAACCACTAACGACTATCGGGATGCTTGGGCGATTGGTTACACAAGATCGTTGGTGGTCGGAGTGTGGGCGGGTAATAACGATAATACCCCGATGCAAAAAAAGGGGAGTAGTCTGCTCGCTGCCATTCCTATGTGGAGTTCTTTTATGCGAGAAGTATTACGTGAGCAACCCACGGAATCTTTTACTCAACCGGATCCGATAGTCGTGGAGAAACCGATTCTGAATGGGGAATATGTAGTAAATTATTGGTCCGGCAACAATATCTATCCGCAAATTCATGATATTTTATTCTACGTAAATAAAAACGACCCGCTTGGGCCGCCACCGGCTAGTCCGGAAAATGATTCTCAATTTGATAATTGGGAAGAGCCGACTTTGGTATGGGCAAGAACAAATATCCCTAATTTTGAACAAAACTATAACAAGCCGCTTCCTTATGACGCTCAAATCAGAGATGAGTCAGGAGCCACTCTCGGAATTGATGTTCTTTCTCCGAGTAACGGAAGTTTCTTAAAAAATCCATTGATTTTGTCCTTCAACGCCAAATCATCATCCGGAATTAAAAAAGTAGAGGTTTATTTCAACGATAAATTAATTGACCAATCCGATGGCGGCGCCAATAAAGAATATAACTACGTGAAAAACTTGAATCTGACTAACGTGGAACTTCAAAATGTTTTGAAGTTAATTGCTGTGGATGGTCTAAATAATCGGACTAGTAGAGAACTAATACTATACAAGTAGTTGCTATCTAGACCGTTTTAATCGGCATTAAGATATAGAAATACGAAGTGTCCTCGGACGGCCGAATAACTGACGGTTTATTGTTATTATTTACGCAGAAAACTAAATTCTCATGATCTACCACTTTCAATCCATCCAAAAAATATCTCCAATTAAAAGAAACCTCTTCAAAACTATCTCCTTTAAATT
>CAZJFE010000040.1:0-5441 GCA_964545345.1 uncultured Candidatus Saccharibacteria bacterium
GGCGCCACCTGGAAAGATCACAAAGGGCTGACTTGGATGGATGCCGCCTCCACCGAAGTCTGGGATTACAACATCGCCGTCGCCAAAGAAATATTAAGCCGCGGTTTTGATGAGGCAAATCTTGACTATATCCGCTTTGCTTCCGACGGAGATTTAAACGATATAAAATATCCGTCCTGGGATGAAAAGCAATTAAAAACTCGGGTGATGAAGGATTTTTTTGAGTACGTTCGTTTCCAGATTCCCGATGGCCGAATTTCCGCCGACCTGTTTGGTCTGGTAACCGTAAACAAAGACGGCTTGGGTATCGGTCAACATTTGGAATTTGCCGCGCCGAATTTTGACGCCGTTGCCCCGATGACTTATCCATCCCATTATTTTCCGGGATTTATCGGCTTTGAGAATCCGGCCGATCACCCGTACGAGGTGATTAAATATTCCATGGATTCCGCCGTGAAACGAATGGTGGATTTTCAGTCCCTTTCTTCCACAACTCCGCTGACTGTAAAAATGCGTCCCTGGTTCCAGGATTTCAATTTAGGAGCAAATTATGATTCGGAGAAAGTACGCGCGCAGATTCAGGCCTGGGAAGATTCCGTGGCCGGTCATCCGGAGTTGGATGGCGGATGGATGCTCTGGAATCCGTCCAATTTGTATACTCGTGAGGCCTTGGCGGCCGAGCCGCTAATTAACCAGTCGCCAGTAACCAGTAACTAAAGAAATGAACAATTACGAAGTTAAGCTACAGCAATTCGCCGGTCCGCTTGGGAAGCTATTAGAATTGATTGAGGCGAAGCAGTTAGAGATTACCGCCATCAGTCTGGCGGAAGTAACCGGAGACTTTTTGCAGTACGTGAAGAGTCTAGAGAAGACTGCCCCATCCATCATTGCCGACTTTTTGGTAGTGGCCGCGAAATTAGTTTTGATCAAATCAAAAGTTCTTCTGCCGATGTTGGAGTTATCCAAGGAAGAAGAGGAAGAAATCTTGGATTTGGAATCGCGTTTGAAGATTTACCGCGAATTCAAAGCGGCGAGCGAGCACGTTAAAAATCTTTGGGGAAAAAATTGGCGCTCGCTGAGCCGGCCATTTCTGCACAGTCTTGGCGAGCATTTTTTCTTTTATCCTCCGGAGCATTTGAAACTCAGCGATCTTACCCGGGCCATTAACGACCTGGCGATTACTTTAAAAGCGCTGTTGCCGGAGGAGCAAAAAGTGCGCATCGCGGTGGTGACCATTGAACAAAAGATGGAGGAGTTGTTAAATAGATTCAAAGAGGCGGGGAAGCAAAGTTTCCAATCTATGTCCGGTCAGAAGACTCGGACGGAGGTGATTGTCCTCTTTTTGGCGATTTTGCATTTGTTAAAGGATCGAGTGATTCAAGTGGAGCAGGGCGGTCAATTTGGAGATATTTTAATAGATAAAGAAACACCACATGCCATCAGCTAAAAACCTATCTGCGAAAATTGAGGCGCTTCTGTTCATTTACGGAGAGTCATTAACTTTGCAAAAAATCGCTAAAACGCTGGCGGTTTCCGAAGAGGAAGTGGCGGAGGCCTTAAAAGTGCTGGAGGTGGCGCTGTCCGGGGATGACAGCGGTTTATTCCTGGTCCACGACAAAGAAAAAGTTCAGCTGACCACCAAGCCGGAATTTGGATCCTTGCTGGAGACGATCATGAAGGAAGAGTTGCGGGAAAATCTAACCCCGGCGGCTTTAGAAACTCTTTCAATCGTGGCCTACGCCGGGCCGATGACTCGCGCGGAAATTGATTATATCCGGGGCGTTAATTCCAGTTTCAGTTTACGCAATCTTTCCATTCGCGGCCTAGTGGAACGCCATCCCGATCCGAAGCGCGGGAATGTTTATTTGTATAATCCGAGCTTTGATTTGTTAAAATTTTTAGGTGTGGCGAAAGTGGAAGACCTGCCGGAGTTTGAAAGATTCCATCAATTAATTGAGAAACTGCGTCATCCGGAAGAAAAAAGCGTGGAAGAAACATCAAAAGAAGCCAATGCGCCGGGAACATAATAGGATCAGTTTAATTTTTACCGGCGTTGTTTTGCTGGTGGTTTTGCTTGGGGGCGCGCCGAGCCGAGATATTCCGCGATTGGGTGGCCAGGAGCCGGCCCCGACGGCGATTAAAAAGATTGCGTCTCTTGAAGCGCCGCGTCTTTCTTTGGCGAATACAATCGCGACCGTAAAACCGGCTATTTTACCGCCCTCAGTTTCCTCATTCGCGGCGCAAGTTTCCGATTTACGTTCCGGAGAAACTCTTTTCCAATCCAATGCCTCGGCTCAATGGTCGCTGGCCTCCCTGACCAAGCTGATGACCGCGGTGGTAGCGTTGGAAAAGCTTTCCGAGGACGTTTCTTATACTGCTTCCTTTCGCGCGGTGGCGACTGAAGGAGCGGCTGGTTACTTGGTAGCCGGGAAAAAATATTCTTTGTCGGAATTGTTGAGATTGATGTTGGTATTTTCCAGCAATGACGCGGCGGTGGTGTTGGCGGAGCAATACGGGACCGATAAATTTATATCCGCCATGAATGAGAGGGCTGATTCTTTGAAAATGCGGAATACTCGATTCTTTGATCCCAGCGGTCTTTCTCCGCTTAACCAATCATCCGCCGAAGATTTACATAAACTCCTTGCTCATATCTTCCGCAACTTCCCTCAAATTTTTCTGATTTCTCGGGAGAATATTGAGGGAGCCACCCATCCCTTCGTTGCTGATCCTGATTTCCTTGGAGGAAAGACGGGTTTTCTTGATGAAGCGGGTGGGAATTTGGTATCTTTGTTCAATCACGTTGATCGATCACTTTTGATTATTGTTTTAGGAAGTAAGCAGAGAGCGGAAGATACTCAAATACTTAAGGATTGGTTCATTAACTGACTTACGACTAACAACTAACGACAAATACTTAAAACTATGGTGGTCTTACAAGCAATTCGGGTAATCGGTTTATCATTGGTCGCTTTTTTAGTAGCGCTGGCTTTGACGCCGGTGATGGTGCGCATATTGAAAAAATTTCACATCGCTAAACAAATTCGTTCCGGCGCCGATACTCCGATCTTCTCGCAATTGCACGCCAAGAAAGCCGGCACGCCGACCATGGGCGGAGCGATTATCTGGATTACCGTTTTGGGAATGGCGCTGCTTTTTGTCTTGTTTGACCTTTTTTTCGGCGGTTTTTGGACTTACCTAAATTTTGTTGACCGCGCGCAAACCTATTTGCCGATTGCCGCCATGTTGATTGCCGCGATTCTGGGCTTAGCCGACGACATTATGGGGGTTTTGAAAATCGGTCCGTACGGTGGGGGATTAAGGATGACTCAAAAGCTGGTTCTTTACCTTCTATTAGCAATTATTGGCGCGCTCTGGTTTTACTATCGGTTGGATTGGAGCGTTCTACACATCCCGTTTGTTGGAAATCTGGAAATCGGCTGGTGGTATATCCCATTATTTATTTTCATTATCGTGGCGAGCGCTTTTTCCGCCAATGAAACTGATGGACTGGATGGTTTGGCCGGCGGCGCTTTGCTTTTCGCCTTTTCCGCTTTGGCGGTAGTGGCATTCGCCATTGGCCGGTATGACTTGGCCGCTTTTGGCGGAGTGATTATTGGCGCTCTGCTGGCTTTCCTGTGGTTCAACATTTATCCGGCCAGGTTTTTCATGGGGGACACCGGATCTATGTCGTTGGGAATCACGATGGGTATAGTGGCGATGTTAACCAACACCACCTTGATTCTGCCTTTTTTCGCTTCCATTTTAGTTTTTGAATCTCTTTCGGTGATTATCCAAGTGGTCAGCAAGAAGCTAAGGAATGGGAAAAAAGTTTTTCTCTCCGCCCCTATCCACCATCATTTTGAGGCGTTGGGTTGGCCGGAGACCCAGGTGACGATGCGGTTTTGGATTGTCTCCGCGATTTTGAGCGCCCTAGGTTTGATTATTTTTTTCTTGGAGCGTTACTTTATTATTTAGTCGTCAGTCGTTCGTCGTTAGTTTTTGATTGGTTGTTAGTCATTTTTGGTTTTGTTATTATTTAAGTAGTTATTTTAGAGCGAGAGACTAATGTGGCCTGGCTCTACGCGTTTTATAGATACTTTAAAATTACCCGTGACCGAATTGAGAAATCCTGTCTCGGACTTTCAGTGGTCGGCGATGGCTTTTCTTTCGCACTTCGCGTTGGGTTACTTAGTGGCATTCTTGCTAATCTCATCGACGTTGATCACGCTCTCATGTTTTACGGCGGGCCCGATCGAGTTCTCCATAAGGCGTTATTTGTTCTGGCTTTGCTTGTCGCTGTCTATTCTTGTGCACGTCTTGGAAGACTATTCGCTTGGGTGGTTCTAGCGTGGTTGAAAAGGCGAAATGAATCTTGCGGGAGACGGCCCCCATCGGCTTAATCATGGAGGGGCCAGCCCCTTGCGTACTTGCTACGCGAGGGGTTTTTATTGGCTTGGCCTGCGACGTCAAAGAGCAGTTGCCAGACAATAACCCCGTACACTTTGAGGCAATGAAGTTTACAAAAGTAGATGAAGCCGTAGGCGATGCAGTTCGCAGAGAAATCGTGCGGAGATAAACAAAGATACGAATTGTGCGGGGTTTGCTTTTATTCATCTTTGATGTTAGAATCCTCTCTAGTTCTCAGATCCTTTACAGAAAGGAATGCCATATGTGGCGTAACGTACTTGCCGGTGTCGTGGTTCTTGGGATGGCGATCGGTTTTAGCTGGATGGTTGGAACGTCGGTTGCTTCTCGCGGCTACGCGGAAGAGCCGAGCGGTGTTGGCACTGAAGATGTTTCAGTGAAGGATCTTGGTGACGGACTCTATCAGGTGGATGTGAAGAATTCCTCCGACTCTCGCGAAGAGTACGCGGCGGCCCTGCAGAAGTTCTACAAGGAGCACGCCAGCGTTTCTTTTCCGCCGGTGCCGCCCAACCCCAAGGGCAATACCGGCACTACGACTTATTACTGGAAGGTGAATGAGTAATAGTTAGAATTACGAAGTATGAATAACGAATTATGGACCCGCTGAAAGGCGGGTTTTTTATTGACGATTAAGTAATTTTGAGGTAATATGCAGTTGGTTCGTAAAGCGAAGGAGGTGCTGAATGTCCGGCGCTTCAAAGTTCCAGATTCGCTAGTGGCTGAATGAAGGAATTGTTCAACAGGCGACTCACGTGATCATTGTCTGCGACACTTTTGACTACGAAGATTATCCGGTTTATGTAACGTCCGAGCAGGATGTCAGAAAGGTGAAAGAGGGCTTTGACGGCAAGAACATGCAGAAAGTGATGGAAGTTTATAAGCTGTCCATGGACATTGAAGAACAACTCGCCCAGACCAGATCGTTCAACTATTGAGAAGCGCATCCCGCCCCACAAAGGCGGGTTTTTTGTTTCAAATTGCTATAATTAAAAGGTGATTCTGATAAAAGGAGC
>CAZJFE010000041.1:0-4939 GCA_964545345.1 uncultured Candidatus Saccharibacteria bacterium
TAGTACGTTTGGTTGCCAATCAAAATACACGGGTTCGATTCCCGTTACCCGCTCAGTAACAAAAACACCCCGACGAGGGTGTTTTTGTTTTTCCAATTGATATTTGAGGAAATAACTGATAGAATCATCGAAGTTCTCATTCTTGAGGAGACGAAGAAAATGTTTTGGAAAAAGGTGGCGCTCGCCTCGGTATTCAGTTTTATCGCGACCAAGATAACGCTCGCACTGGAATTCACATTTTCAGGAATGTGGCCGAAGATGGGTTTCCATTCTTGGCAATTCGCTGTAGGATTTGGATGTTTTTGGCTTATTGGACTCATTATGTTCTACGGAATGCTTTCCGAGACATACACCAAAAATTGGACTCTGCCAAGAATCTTCAGAAATATCGTGAAAGGAATGACCATAGGGATTCCGCTAGCGCTGATCTTCTGGATTCTGATAGTGCTAGAGCGCTACCGGCAATCCGGCCACTGGGATTGGACATTAAGTCCGCTTACCTTATACACTCCCCTCCTTTTCCTCTCCTGGGTAGCTTCAGTCAGACTCGGCGAACGCGCCAATCGTCTCTCAGAAAGAAAAGACCCCGTGAATTAACACGGGGTTTTGATTTCTCCAATATCTTCATTCCACAACTTGGAATTATTCTCAATGAACTCTTTCATCATCGCGATGCAATTTTTGTCTTGCGCACGTACTAACTTCACTCCTCTGGATTCCAGATACTTTTCCGGACCTTTGAAATTCCGGTTCTCGCCGATGATCACCAACGGAATCTTGTTCAATAAAATCGCGCCGGCGCACATATCACAGGGGGAAAGAGTGGTGTACAAAACCGAACTCCGAAACTCGGCCGGCGAGAGACGCCCGGCATTACGGAAACAAACCATTTCCGCGTGAGCCGTCGGATCGTTTTTCTGCACTCGCTCGTTGACGCCGCTCGCTAGCACTCGCTTTTCCGATAACAGGATCGCCCCAATCGGTAAAAATCCCGATAGCGCGTTTTGCCTGGCCAAATCATAGGCAACGCCCAACACCGCCAAATCAACCGGACTCATTTCGCCTCTTTGTTGATGCTGAAAGAGTCCAGTTCTTTTCCATCAGCCGTGATGTGCCGAAAATACAAAATCTCTCCTTGCACGTCTACCAAGCCAAATCCGTAATTTTCCGTGTCGGTGACCTGCACCTCATCGCTGGGGACGGTCTTATAAAGACTCTTGCCGCCACAACCCTCAACGATTAGTACCGGACCGCCCTCGCGCTTTTTGAATCTTGTGTAGAGATGATCGTGACCGCAAAAAACGACGTCTACCCGATGCTTTGCCAGCAATGGCATCCAACGATCCCTCGCTGCGTTGTTTCCTCCCCGCGGCCCATTCCGGCCGGCGGCATTAGAGAATGGCGGATGATGGAAATAAACAAACTTCCACGTTTTATTACACTTCGCCAGTTCCTGATCCAGCCACTCCACCGATTCATCATTGATGTTATTAGAATCCAGGGCGATGAAATCGGCATTGCTGTAATCAAAGTGGTAATATCGTTCTTTCCCAGGCAGAACAAAATTCTTCATCCAGGGAGAACCTCCGTCACCGGAAAAATCATGATTACCGATCGAGGGGTAAAAAACAGAGCTAGCAATCAACGCACGATAGGGACGGTAAAATTGCTTGAGGTAATCCTTATCTTCTCCTCGCGGATAGATTAGGTCTCCGGTGTGCAGGATAAAATCAACATTCCGAGTCCCGATTTCCTTAGCAACGGCGTATTGATTATCAGAACCGGAACCGGAATCACCGAAAACCGCGAAGCGAAAACCGCCGCCAGAGTCCAAAGTGTAAATCCAGCCACCGCCGATTTCTTTACCGCCACTCTCCGCTTTATACTCATAATTCTTCTCCGGAGAAAGGCCGGTCAACTTAACAGCGTGATAACGGGTCGGCCCAGCGTCACTTGCGAGGACCCAGGCATGTTCATCAGAACTCCGATAGCTGACCACGGAATCCGATTCTTCGGCAGTCCGCCAAACAACATAAATTTCTGTTTTGCCATCGGCGTCACCTCTCTGCAGCATCGGTCCACCCGAAAAGCGACTTTCGCTCCCGGAACCGGCAGAAGAGAGTGAATACAGGCAGGTCCCGATCAGACCAAGACCGAGAACCACAACCAACGACCAGGCCGCGCGTCTTGCAGTCATACAAGCCTCCTCTTTTCCTGTAAAGTTAAAAAGCTGGAGATATTCTACAAAATTATTCCTGAATTGTCAAAAAAAAATCACCCGGTTACGGGTGAATCAGTTGGGGCTCGACTTCTCGCCAAATCATCTCAGCAATCTGCTCCGGAGGAAACAGTTGACTGCCATCAGAGCACTCAATCAACCGGTGAATCTCCGGATCGTGCTGTGCGAGCCAAATATAGGCCGCTTCGGCGTTCTCCAGATGACGCAGATTATTTTCATGCCCGTCATGAGTTCCGGCCAGTAAATATTCGCGCGCCGCTTTCTTGGCGATCATTTCCTGACTGATTCTCGGCGGCACCCGGAGGATAATCACCAAGTCCGGCTTTGGAATTCCAAGTTGGCGGTATTCCAGATCGTAAAGCCAGGCAAGAAACTTTTCACGCTCTTTCGGATCGGAAATCTTTCCGCCCTGATGTCCCGCGTTAGAATCCACATAGCGATCCAACACGCCGATCTTCCCGGTTTCTCGAATTTCTTTCAGTTTATTTTTAGCGGCCGAGCGGTCCAAAGCAAACAACGTGGAGGCGAGATAAGGATCAACCTTATCGGGATCGCCGAAAGCTCCGTTAAGGTATTGATCAACAGGAACCGCTGATGGCTCGCCATGCTGAGGAAAGGAAAAACCAACTACCGAAAATCCTTTAGAGGTCAGTCGTTCGCGCAAAATTTTTGCCTGTGTTCCCTTGCCGCTCCCGTCGGTTCCTTCAATTACAATAATTTTTCCCTGCTCCATGTTTTCATTATCTCAGAAAGCTATAAATATTATAACCTGCTAAACTAGAGGTGTGAAAGTAAAAGTTAAACGAATTGATAAAACTTTAGACCTGCCGGCCTACAAAACCCCGGGAGCGGTCGCGCTGGATTGCGCCGCCCGCGTTCCGATAACCATCGCGCCGAAAACATTGGCTTTCGTGCCCCTGAATATCTGCCTGAAACTTCCACCGAGTCATTATGTATTCGTGGCGGCGCGAAGCTCTCTGCCGAAGCGCGGCTTGTTTATGGCGCACGGCGTCGGCATCGGCGATGAAGATTTCTGCGGCAACAACGACGAATACCACGCACCGCTGTACAACTACACCGACGCTCCGGTAACCGTGGAGCGTGGCGACCGGATTGCTCAAATCATCATCAAACCCTACGAAAAAGTAGACTGGGAAGAAGTAGACGATCTGGGAGAAAAAGACAGGGGAGGTTTTGGTACAACTGGCAAATAAATAATAGCGGCGCCTGCCTGCCGGCAGGCAGGGCTTCGGCACAACTGGAACAAAATAAATCCCGCCTATTGGCGGGATTTGATAATCTCCACAATCTTAGCTTTGCTCGGACTAACCGAAGTCTTATACTGCGTCTTGTTCATTACCATCGCTAAACGCTCTGGAATTTCCAGCGTCAAGCCGGTCACTCGCTCCACCGTCTCCCGAAATTTTGCCGGGTGAGCGGTAGAAAGCGCGATAATCGGCGTCCGTGAAAATCCCCGCTTGGCGATCTCCGACGCGGCATGCAATCCTACCGCGGTGTGCGGATCCACAATGTAACCGAATTTATCGTGAGTAGAAAAAATCGCGGCTTCCGTCTCCCGATCAGTTACCGTGATGGCCTTGAGCGCGTTATTGATCGCCGCCTGGTTCCCTTCAAAATGATCCACGATCCGCCTCCAATTACTTGGATTACCAACATCCATCGCGTTGGATAGCGTCGGAGAAGTATCGCGAGCATGAAGATTTCCGGTCGCTAGATATCCGGGAACGGCGCTATTCACATTGACCGCCGCCACAAACAACTCAACCGGCAGGCCCATTTTTTTAGCAAACAATCCGGCGGTCAGATTCCCAAAATTCCCGCTGGGGACCACGATGATCGGCTTTTCTTTTCTTCCATACTTCCAGCGAAGCTTCTCGGCCGCCTCAAAGTAATAAGTCATCTGCGGTAACAGCCGGCCTATATTAATGGAATTCGCCGAAGAAACCGCGAGGCCAAGTCTCTTATCTCCCAAAATCTCCTTAGCAAGCCGCTGACAATCATCAAAATTCCCGGCAACCTCAATGGCGTGGACGTTCCCACCGAGAGTCGTCATCTGCTTTTCCTGAAGATCGGTCACTCTGCCTTTTGGATAGAGCACAAACACTTCCACTCCCGGAACTCCATAAAATCCGGCGGCAACCGCGCTCCCCGTATCTCCGGAAGTCGCGACCACAATATTCAGCTTCTGGCCCCCCTTACTTCCGCCAGTCATCGCTCGCGACATAAAGCGCGCGCCGAAATCCTTAAAGGAAAGGGTTGGGCCATGGAAAAGTTCCAAAACAAACAGATTCTCATCTAATTTTCTTAGCGGCACTCGGAAGTTAAAGGCGTCATGACAAATCTTTTCCAAGCCGCGCTTCGGCGTAAAACCGGAAAGCGCCTGAATTGCCCGTTCGGGAAAAGTCACACCGCCGACCTCCCGCTTAGAAATTTCTTCCGGCATATACAAACCGCCATCCGGCGCCAAACCGTTCATTAACGCTTTCTTGAAGCCAACTTTCGGCGACCCTCGTTCGGTGCTGTAATATCTCAATTTTCACCTTTCAATGCTCCGAGGACAGTTTTAACACAAAAAAAGCCGCGCGTTAAGCGCGGCGCTATTTAACTCTAATTCCAACGACCGTCTTCGGATCGGACGGATGATGAATTAATTCCACATCATCGTCATCCAAACCAAGA
>CAZJFE010000042.1:0-4576 GCA_964545345.1 uncultured Candidatus Saccharibacteria bacterium
ACAGAAGACTCAAGCCCCAATCGTCCCGGAAGATAACTTTAAAAATTTCAAAAGCGTAATAGCCGAAGCTCAGCGCGTATAATCCCGCGGCCGCGGCGTGGGCGAACCAACTCATCCAGCCAGAAAGAAAACCCTGAAAGTTTCCCAAACCTTTTTTCACCCAGAGGTAGCCACCGCCAGCTTCCGGGAAAGTGGTGCCGAGGGCGATATACATTTGGAGGTTCAAAAAAGCGAGACCGGCCCCCAAAATCATGGACAAAAAAAGCCCGGGACCGGCTAAGCCGGCTGCCGGACCGAGTAAAGTAAAAATACCGCCTCCTAGAAGCGCGCCGACGCCCAATAAAACGACAGAGCCCAAACCTAAGGTGCGGGCTAATTTCACTTCTCCTTGGGGTTCCATATAAAGGACAAAAAGCCAACTTTCGTTGACTCCTAGACCTAAACCTCATTATACGATATTTTTATCCCATACGCAAAATGACCGAAAATATCCGCAACTTCGTTATAACGGCTCATATAGATCATGGTAAGAGCACTCTGGCCGACCGACTTTTAGAGGTCACCGGAACTGTGGAAAAGCGCTTAATGCAGGCGCAGTATTTGGACTCCATGGATTTGGAGCGCGAGCGCGGCATCACGATCAAGATGGCTCCGGTGCGGATGAAATATAATTCCGGCGGAAAAGATTATATTCTGAATCTGATTGATACTCCCGGCCATTCGGATTTTGCTTATGAAGTTTCACGAGCGTTGACTGCCGTGGAGGGGGCGGTGCTTTTGGTGGACGCGCAACAGGGAATTCAGGCGCAAACCCTGGCGAACTATGAAAACGCAAAACGGGCGAATCTAAAAATTATCGGCGCGGTTAATAAAGTAGATGTCGCCGAACCGGATCAAATTCAGGATGCCATTTTAGATCTGGCGGAATTGATCGGCGTGAGCGCGGAAGAAATATTAAAAGTTTCCGGCAAGACCGGTGAAGGAGTAGATAAACTTCTGGAGGCCGTAGTCAGATTAGTTCCGCCGCCGCGTCCGTCGGAGATGCCGGTAGGGCGGGCTCTGGTTTTTGATTCGCTGTATGACGAACACAAAGGCGTGATCGCTTTCATCCGGGTTTTTGACGGCAGTTTTCAGGGCAATCAAGATATTCGTCTAATCGCTACCAATACCACCGCCAAAGCAAAGGAGATCGGATTCTTCACTCCAAAACTAAAGCCGTCCGGTGTTTTAGAAACGGGGGAGACGGGTTATATCGCCACCGGAATTAAGGATCCCGATAAATTGAAAATCGGCGATACGTTGGCGGGTGGCGAAGCCCCGGCATTGGTTGGATACAAAGAACCGAAGCCGGTGGTGTTCGTATCTTTTTATCCGGAAGAGGGCGATAAATATGATGAACTCAAGCAGGCGCTTGGAAAATTGCGGTTGACCGATTCAGCGCTGACTTTTGAGGCGGACTCCAGCGAATTTTTGGGACGGGGATTTAAGGGCGGATTCTTGGGGAAACTTCATTTTGAAATTACTTCCGAGCGGCTGGAGAGAGAATTTAAGATACCGACCGTGCACAGTTTCCCGTCGGTTGCTTATAAAGTAGATGGGAAACTGGTAACGAATCCGAAGGATTTCCCGAATGACTATCGGGTGGCGGAAGAGCCAATGACCAAGATAGAAATTGTCACTCCGGCGCAGTATTTAGGGCCAGTTTTGCAGCTGAAAGAAGTCTATAGAATTACCAATATCACCACCGACACCTTGAAGAACAAGATTTTAATCCGCGCTACTCTGCCGCTATCGGACCTAATCCGCGATTTGGATGATCGTTTGAAGTCGGTTTCGCACGGGTTCGCGTCGTTTTTTTACGAGTTAGTCGGCTATGAGAGATCGGAAGTGGCTAAGTTGGAAATCGCCGTGGCGGAGCAGACCGTTCCTGGCTTAACAAGAATTTTGCCGAAAAAAGATTTGGAACACGAAGCGCGCTCTACGGTGGAAAAATTAAAAGAGCTTTTGCCGAAACAGCAATTTTCCCAGGCTTTGCAGGCAATCTCTGCCGGCCGGATTATCGCCCGGGAAACTATTTCGGCGATGAAAAAGGATCTGGGGAACTTCGGGAAAAATGGCGGTGACCGGACTCGCAAAATGAAGCTTTGGAAAAAGCAGGATCGGGGCAAGGAAAGATTAAAGGAGAGAGGCGAAAGTTCGCAGATTAAAATCTCTGCTAACGTCTTCAAGGAACTCTTGAAAAAGTAGAGGTTTTCCGTTAAAATTGCAGCAGTTTCTTTAATGAGAGGAAGCCAACATGATTGAGGCGCTGGTTATCATCGTCCCGATCGCTTTTCTCGGCGGACTATTCGCCTTAAGCGCTTACCTCGGTAAACAAAATAAGAGTGAAGAAGATAAGGAGTATGGTGTCGGTAAGTTCAAAAAGGCAACGATGTGCGTTGAATGCGGTTCGCCACAGCGGCCGGACAAAGGGTTGTTGATTTCCATTGATTTTTGCCCCCGAATGTATTTTTGCGAAGTCCACGAGAAGTTGATAAACGACCCGAAGTATATGGACCAGCTTTTTAAGCGCTATAACCGACAGTGTTAGCGGCCCCATTTCTGGGGCTTTTTTAATTCCCTGGCGGAGTTAAACTTAGGGTAATGAGATTAGGAGTTATATTAGCTTCAATTTTGATCATGGTTTTTTTATCGGTTCAACTGGTGAATTTTTACAAAAGTAACTCTGAATTGGATAAGAAGCTGGCGACCGCTTCTTTAGAGGCCAAGCAAATCGCGGCGGAAAATGATCGGGTGAAAGGTGATCTGGAATACTTTTCCTACGATGAAAATCTGGCTAAGGAATTAAAAGCAAAGTTTGATTACAAAAATCCGGGGGAGAAGTTAATCAAAATACAATGATGTCGCTTCAAAGATATTTCACAACTTTTCTCCTAATCTTGTTTGTCGGTCTTGGGGCCTACTACCTGGTTCACTATGGCTATTATCCGGTAGCGGTGGTGAATTCGCAGATTATTACTGCGAATCGTTTTGAGATTGAATACGCGGTGGCTTACAACTATTACGTCCGGGCATTATCGGTCAGCAAAGACACCGATCCCCGGACTCGTGAGTTCAAAAAAGAATTACGCCGGGCGGTGCTGGATAATTTATTGGAGCAGGCCTTAGTGCGGCAGGATTTGAGTTCACGGGTTGGCAAAGAACTGAACCAAATCGTGCAGGGAAAGATTCTAAATAGTCAAAAGCTTGATCCGAAGACGTTAGAAGAAACGGCAAGGGTGATTTATGGTTTGGATTTATCGGAATTTGAATCTTTGGTCCTAGTGCCTCAGGCCCAAAAAGAAATTCTTCAAGGGCGGCTGTTTTTGGAGAAGAAAGAGTACGATCAATGGTTGCAGGACGCCAAGAAAAACGCTAAAGTCTTTATCGTAACGCCGGAGTTTTATTGGCAGGACTTAACCGTGAAATTGCGGGATTAGTATCCGCCAAAAGCTAAAGTATTTTGGCGGACCCGCCTGAATGGCCTACGGCCTTTCGGCGGGCAGTGGCAGTATAAAGTTATGTATTTTACCTACGTTTTAAAGTTCAAAAAACAAAGTTTGAAATTTTACGTTGGCTTAACGGATAATCTTGAGCAACGACTTGCCCAACATCAATCTGGTGCCGTCAGCACCACTAGAGGAGCCAACGGGATCGAGCTTGTTTATTTTGAGGGATGTAAGCATAAGACTGATGCGCGCAAGAGAGAGTTGCAATTGAAAACTGGTTTCGGGCGTGGTTATATAAACAGACGAATTGAAAATGATCTGAAAATGCGAGGTTAGTACAGTGGTAGTACATATCCTTCCCAAGGATAAAATGCGGGTTCGATTCCCGTACCTCGCTCAGCTTTATTCAATTTCGCTGATTCCAAAGGTGTATTCTCTGACCACTGGCTCCCTGCCATTGTTTAGTCGGTGAATGTTTTTTAGAGTGATCGAAAATTTTCTTCCGGCCACAGATATTTCATGCCCAACATTTCCGGAGCTCTGACTGAAATACAGGGTCGCTTCTGATTTCTCCGGGTGAATAAAAGAAGCGTCCATTGCAAAATTTCCTTTGCCAACTTCTGCGTAGTCCAATATCGTGGACCGCGGCATGTTGAGCAGGAGTTCGATATTGAAATCATCAGCAGTACCGAAGTTTGTCAAAGTACCAGCGTTATCCAGATCGATAGTGTCTTGCCCTCCTTCGAATTTCGCTAAGCCCGTAATAATTTTCTGTTCACTAGAATATATTTTTTTAGAAATTATGTTTTGTACGCCAACTTGAGTCACGCTTCCTATATTGTCGCCAGCTATGGACACCGTATTCTTACTTGTCAGTTTTCGGTAGACTAAAAATGACCCTCCGGCCAAGCTAAGTAAAACCCCTACAGCAATTCCAATAATGGCGATCCAGTCACTTATAGACAGTTTCATTTGCATATTATAAGCCTTTTTTATTGAAAATCAAGCAAAAATCTGTTAAAATAAGCAAAACGCCGAATTAGTTCAGTGGCAGAACACTACTTTCGTAAAGTAGAGACGTGAGTTCG
>CAZJFE010000043.1:0-4384 GCA_964545345.1 uncultured Candidatus Saccharibacteria bacterium
CCCAGCAGACGATGAATGCTGGATTTATCCTGATACTCCGACATATCCAGCCGAGCCATCGCTTCGGAAGATCCAAATTGAATCTTCGCCAAAATCTTTGAAAGTTCGGTTTTACCTACGCCGGTTGGACCCACAAACAAGAAAGCGGCAATCGGTCCGCCTTTGCGGGAAAGACCACTGCGATATTCCCGCAGGGCCCGCGCCACCGATCCGACCGCTTCTTCCTGATCAATGAATCTCTGGTGAATTTCCTGCTCCAAATTCAGCAACTTGGCCGCCTCCTCTTTCCCTGCTTTGTGAATGGGCACGTTCACTTTTTTCTCCGCCACCGCCACCACGTCCGCGGCGGTTAATATTTTCTTTTTCTTCCCAACCACATCAGCCAGAGATTCTCTCAGCAAATCTTCAGCGCTCCCCGGTAAAAGCTTCTGATGGAAATATTTTTTCGCCAAACCGACCGCCTCGCGGAGAGCGGAAAAGCTTATCACTGCCCGAAATTGCCGTTCCAATAAAACACTCTCAAATGAAAGAAGTTTTACGGCATCCTGCTCGGAAATTTCTTCTACCCGAACTGATTCAAATGAGGTGCCGAAATCGCTGTTCGGCTCAACATACTGCTTGAATTCCCTTGGCGAAGTCGCCCCGACCACCGAAAAGGCGTCACTTTTTATTGCCGGCAACAAAACATCGGCGGCGCTGATCCTCCCCTGCCCGGAAGTCCGGAACAAATTGTGGATGTCGGGAATATATAAAATCACGTTGCCGGCAGCGGTAATTTCGTTAATTAATCGGTTAACCCGGACTTCCAGTTCGTCTTCGTTCACTCCGGAAACCAAGCCGCCTATCTCTAACTCAACCAACCGCCTATCAAAGAGCGGAGCCGGTACCCGATCGTGCACGATTTCAAAAGCCAGGTGAGCGGCCAACGTAGACTTGCCCGATCCCGACTCGCCAACTAATAAAACATTGGGGCGCCCGGGCCGGCTAAGCACATCCACCAACCGATCGTATTCTTTTTGGTGTCCGATCAGAAAACCAACCGCTTCACTGCGCGCCAAATCGGTGATGTCCCGAGAAAATTGATCCAATAATGGGGTTGGCCGGGCAGTCCAGGCCCGGTTCATAACTCTCCGACGCGCTCTCCGCGGTTGAGCCAAAAGACCGACCAAACTGGAAGGCATCTTAGACAACCGAGCGAAAGTAGAGCGGAACTGACTGGTGATTAATGAGTTGAAAAGACTATCAGCGGATAAATCAAATTTTTTAAAAATCTTTCCGGTCTCGGAGTCTCCAAACAGAACCAAAGCCAGTAATAAATCTTTCGGATCTATCTGAGAACCGCCCGCATCAAGAGCCGCGGAAGCCGCGATTTTTACTAAAGACATCAGGCGGGTGGAGATTTCCTTGCGATTCGGCGCGCCGCCGGAATAAGCAGCGATCTCAGATTCTATCACTCCGCTAAATTCTTTTGGTTTTATATCAACACGCGCCAAGCCCTCCCGGATCTCAACTCGATCGGATAGTTTCTTTAGAAGATAGAGTTCAAAGTCAGATTTAGAAAAAATCGCCCGATCCAAAGCCCACTCAATGGTCGCATAGGATTTCGGCGACAAATAATGAGCAAGGTTAATTTTTCCTTCAGTTGCCTGATCCAATGAACGATCCGCCCGGTTCGCTACCCTGAGACGATCTAGCAAAAATAGAACGAGCAGCGCGCCGACTGCTTTCAGCGAACGCAGATCATTCAATAAAAATATAACCGAGGTAACCGACAGTCCTGCGTAAGTAACGTAAGTGCACAATCTCACAAAGAAGCGACCCACTAAGGTCATTTCCAATCTCGGCTCGTAAAAAAACCAGTTTTCGGAATTCGGTCGGCTATGCATATGGGTAGAATCCTTTGTAGATTATATAGAACGGAAACATTGCCCAGAATGCGTATAAAATAAATACCGCCAAACAAATCACCGAATAAATCAGAATCGCCGCCAGAATCCGCCCGGTGCGGAAAATAAACCCCAATACATGGCCCAGAAAGCTGTAATCCTGATAGAGCGGTTTTAGCCAGTATCTTAGAGAGACTTTCAAAGCTAGGGAACGATCCAGCCGCTCCAAAATTCGCAGTGTCTTTCCGGAAAAAAACTGAAAACCGCCCCAGTACCAATGGATGAGGAAGGAATAGATTCTGTAAAACAGTTGATTCAGCAAATAAATACCCGCTATGTTCATTAACCTAATTATACCTCGGCCGCCTTAATTTGTTTCGCCTAATAATTCCCTGGCTTTCTCCACCAATTTCGGCAATTTCCGGAAGGTTTTCTCAAACTCCTGCAGAACTCCGGTGGCGCGCAGAGCCGCCGCCGGGTGAAACATCGGCATCATCAGATATTTACCCATTCTGAAAATCTTCCCCTGGTCCCGGCTGATTTTTGCCTCCGGAGCAAAGTAGTTCATGGAAAATCTCCCTAGAGGAACGATTGCTTTCGGGTTGAGAATCTGAATCTGCCTAGTGAGATAGGGTTTATAAGCGGCGATCTCTTCGGGCAACGGATCGCGATTCTCCGGCGGGCGGCGTTTCACGATGTTGGTAATGTAAACCCGCTCCCTCTTCCAGCCGATCTTTTCTAAATTCTTATCCAACAACTGCCCGGACCGGCCGACGAAAGGCCGCCTCAACTCGTTCTCCCTAGCCCCGGGAGCTTCGCCGATAAACAAAACATCGCAATCTATATTCCCTTCGCCAAAAACCAAATTGGACTCTCGCAATGGCAGAGATTTG
The DNA here is from genome assembly GCA_964545345.1 of uncultured Candidatus Saccharibacteria bacterium. Classification (GTDB taxonomy): domain Bacteria; phylum Patescibacteriota; class Minisyncoccia; order UBA6257; family WO2-44-18; genus JAUSKF01. Next base: position 2,780 of record CAZJFE010000043.1, read on the forward strand.
TCGGCCGTGATTTCTTTTTCTAAATCCCTAAGCTGGTCCGCCTTCTTGTCCATTGAGATCAATCACTAAAACGGTGACATTATCTTGGGCAATTCCTTTTTCTTTCTGACGGCTGTTAATTTCCTTAACAATCGCCTCGGCTGCCTCTTGAGCTGATTTTCCACGCGCGATCTCAGCGGCCATCGTATCAGTGATCACATTCCAGACTCCATCACAGGCAATAATCAATTTAAGATCACCCGGTTTAATCTCAATACTCCGAACGTCCGGCTCGGGGGACATTACACCATTCGACCAGGCATCGCCGAATGATCTAGACATGCTAATACCGCCACCCTCCTCTCCAGGTAAATAAACCCGCACCGCATCCTTGTCTATCACCTTGGCACCCCGCAAAGAAAACTCTTTTCTTACTTGCGGGTTGATCCAGTCACTGGTTTCTACAACCGATCCGTCCGGTAATCTTAATCTGGCGCGCTGATAAACTTTTCCACCGGCCGCTTCTATCCTCGCTTTTTCTTTTGGATCCTCCGGTTTATGGTCTTCCGAAAGCCGCTCCTCCGAATCTTCCCTAACAAGAACTGCTCGCACATCACCGGCATGGGCAATATAAACCCTCTTGCCATCAGCCAATACGGCCAGAGCCGCTGTCCCCGCGTCTTCATACTCCTCACCGGAGAACTCCTCCAATATTTTTTTGTGAGTGATTATAGAAGCGCCTTTCATCGCTACTACTGGATCGCTTCCACCCTCCAAAGCCAGACTTAAATATTTATGTAGGTTTTGGGCTGCGAATTCTGCCGCTTGGTTGCCGTGGTGTCCGTCAAAAACTGCTCCATAGAATTTTTTCGGATCACCCATAAAATTCCGCTCAATGACATGGGCGTCCTCCATTGTTTCTCTTGTTCCCTGGTCCTCGGCAAAGCCGACGGCTCCGATGAATTCTTTTTTCTCCACTGATTCTTTCGGGTAATGTTCAAGCATATATTATCTATAAATTACCCTTATTGATGAAAAAAAACCACCATCAGTGATGGTGGTGCTCGTCGTGTTTTGCGTCCAGCAAAATCTTCCTCCCGGTGTTTAACGTCCAGGCGGCAATGCACAGAGAGATGATCAAGTCGACAGTCATCCAGCCAGTGACCGCGATTATGATCGCGCTGACGATTACGCCGACACTCTGACCGAAATCATTAATGAAATGGCGATCCAAATCACGTTCAGTACGACTACGATGCTCATCGGCATTCAAAATTTTGTGTTGGATCCAATTCCCGGCGGCGCCGACTAGGGCGATCACCAAGACAATCATCGGCGCGGAAACGTGATGATCATGGAATCTATGGATGGCTTCCCAGCCGATGTAGATTGCGGAGCCGATCATTAGTAATCCAAGGGCGCGGCTACCGATCGTCCGCCAGAGATCAGTCTTAGCCGACTTCTTACGAACCAGAAAAAACACCGCGATAGCCACAAAAAGAGCCAATAGATCGCCACCAACGTGAACCGCGTCCGACAGCAAAGACAGACTATTGGTAAAAAATCCTCCTGCTAGCTCCAAAGCGAGAATAATCGCCGTGATCAAACTCGCTAATCCGTATCTTT
>CAZJFE010000044.1:0-4371 GCA_964545345.1 uncultured Candidatus Saccharibacteria bacterium
GGACCCCGAAGGCCAAACCGACGATTGATACTAGAAAGTAGTCTTTTTTTGTGGCGAGTCCGAGCATTGTATCTATTCTACCATTATAAACGTGATCGAGCTCTTGACTCAATTTTAGACCTCGTATAATATACATCAGTTCTCTAGTCAGATTTTTGTCAGACACCCCCTTTACAGAGAAAGAGGAGGCAAGTATGGCCGACAGATCTCGGAAGGGCCTTCCCAAGCGGGCGGCGACCGGCAAGAACAAATGGACGCAGACCGAGAGCTACAAAGAGAAGGTGCGACAGGAGAAGCTGGCTCGGGTGTTGAAGTCCTGTGGCGCGGCGGCCGCGGCGGATCGGGTGAAGAAGGGCCATGCCCATAGGGGCGATCTCGAACTGATCGTGATGAGCGAGAACTCCCTTTCGGGCAAAGCGTCGGAGGCGTTGAAGCTCCTCTAGAAATCGGGTCCCGGATAGTCCGGGACTTTTTATTTTCTAAACCTCGCTAGGTTGCCGGATCATGTCTTCTCCGATCGGTTTGTTGTGCGCGGTAGGCCGAGTCCCCATCTTTTTATTAAACTTTTCTTGGATTTTGCGGCGGCGTAAAGTCTCCGTCATAGTTTTTCGGATGGAATCGGTTAGGAAATCGGCATATAAAATTACCTTGCCATTAATGGATCGAGCGGCGCGTCCGGCCATCTGAATCAGCCCGCGATAATTACGCAGGAATCCTTCGCGATCGGCGTCTAAGATCGCCACCAAGCTGACTTCTGGCAAATCTAACCCTTCGCGCAATAAGTTAATTCCAACTACCACATTAATTTCTCCGGTGCGTAGGGCTTTTAAAACTTTTGGCCGGTCCAGAGTTTTGATATCCGAATGTAAGTATTTTGTCTTGATTCCTTGCTGGAGTAGGTATTCCGTCAAATCTTCCGCCGATCTTTTTGTGAGCGTCAAAGCCAGGACGCGCTCATTTTTCGCGATCCGTTTGTGGATTTCACCCAGCAAATGTTTCACCTGTTCTTTTGCCGGTCGGATTTGAATCTCCGGATCCAAAATACCGGTTGGTCGCACCATTTGTTCCGCTATGTTGCCGTACTCCAATTCATACGGGCCGGGCGTGGCCGATACGAAGACGGTTTGCCCAATTTTGGAATTGAATTCCGCGAAGCTTAGAGGGCGATTATCCAGGGCGGACGGCAGGCGGAATCCGTATTCAATAAGATTATTTTTGCGGCGACGGTCGCTTTCCTGCATAGCGTTTAATTGCGGAACGGCGATGTGCGACTCATCAACGAAAAGGAGAAATGGCTTGGGGAAATAATCTAAAAGGGTAGTCGGAGGTTCACCCGGTTCTCGGAAGCTCAGATGTCTGGAGTAATTTTCCACGCCGTTCACGTACCCTTTCTTTTTCAGCATTTCCAGGTCAAAATTGGTCTTTTTTTCCAACCGATTCGCTTCTTCAAACTTGTTAGCGGACTGCAGTTGTTCCACCCGGTCATCCAGCTCGGCTTTGATATTCTGCATTGCCAGGTTGAGTTTGTGTTGAGGGGTAACCCAAAACTTTGCCGGGTAAATTTCTACTGAATTCATTTTTTCCGGCGCCTGATCTCTCGCTATCTTTTTAATGCTGGAAATCTTTCTTTTCTCAAAAGATATTTCATAAGTCTCGCCGGTTACCAAGTTTATTTTTACTTTGTGCTGATCAATGGAGAACTGGCCCAGTAGCGGCAACTCGTTATTTTTTTCGTATTGCAGGAGATTCAGGTGGCGGGTTAGGTCTTTAGTATCAAAAACTTGCCCAACTTTTAATCCCAGTCGGGCGTTTTGATATTCGTTTGGATCCCCGACCCCATAGATGCAGGAGACTGAGGCGATGACGATCGCGTCTTTGCGGCCGAGTACCGCTTGGATGGCGGAGTGGCGTAGTTTATCTATTTCCGCGTTGATTCGGGCATCCTTTTGGATATAAGTTTTGGTTTGGGGCATATACGCCTCCGGTTGGTAATAGTCGTAGTAGGAGACGAAATAGTGAACGGCGCTGTTTGGGAAAAATTGTTTGAATTCTTGATAAAGTTGGGCGGCCAAAATTTTGTTCGGAGAGATAATCAGGGTTGGTAGGCCGGCTTTTTCAATCACCGAGGCCATCGTGAAAGTTTTTCCTGAGCCGGTTACGCCCATCAGAGTCTGGCGCTGATGGCCAACTTCAAGACCGCGCACCAGTTTTTCAATGGCTTGCATTTGATCACCTTTAGGGGAAAAATTGGAAATTAAGCGGAAATTAGTCATTGAGGTTATAATGTAGGTATGCTCTACAGCTTAGCCGGTAAGGTAGTCGGCCGGAAGGAAAACTGCGCGATTATCGAAGCGGGCGGTATTGGCTTTAAGGTTTTACTATCCCAGCGGGCCGCGCAAAGTTTGCCACAAAATGGCTCCGACATCAAGATTTTTTGTTCGCTTTACAGCCGGGAGAACGCCCCGTTTGAGCTTTTCGGTTTCCTGAACGAACAGGAGCTCTATCTTTTTGAAAAATTAAACACTGTTAGCGGTATCGGTCCCAAGACCGCTTTATCGGTAATGGGCATTGCTCCGACTGATCAGCTGATTGCCGCCATCAATTCCGGGAAAACAGAACTCCTGACCAAGGCCTCGGGTATTGGCAAGAAAACTGCCGAGCGGGTAGTGTTGGATCTGAGAGGGAAATTAGACGGCGGCAGCAAGGAGACGTCTGCCCAAAATCTAAGTTTGATGGAGTCCGATGTTGAGCTTGAAGAGACGTTGGTCAGTCTTGGCTACACCCGTCAGCAGGCCAAAACAGCCATCGGCAAAATTGATCCCGAAGTCAAAGGATTCAAGGAGCGACTCAAGGAGACTTTGAAAAAAGCGAAACTATGAGATTTATAAAAAAAATCTATCACTTTTTACTGGCTTGGTTCGGCGCTCTGATTTACGGCTTCCCCTCGAGGAAGATTTTTGTATTGGGAGTGACCGGCACTAAAGGAAAATCCACCACCCTAGAGTTGATCAACGCCATTTTGGAATCCGCCGGTAAGAAAACAGCTCTAGTCTCCTCCATTCGTTTTAAGATCGCCAACGACACCACAAAAAACACCAGCGGTATGTCTATGCCGGGTCGGTTCGCACTCCAAAGATTTTTGCGAAGAGCGGTCCGGGCCGGGTGTCAGTACGCTCTAGTGGAAGTAACTTCACAGGGAGTCCTGCAGTACCGCCATCGCTTCATTGATTTTGACGCCGCGCTTTTTACTAACCTTCACCCCGAACATATTGAAGCGCATGGTTCTTTTGAGAAATATCGTGAGGCCAAAGTTTTATTTTTTGAGGACGTGGCCGAGCGCTCACGGAAGCCCAAGAAGCGCCTCTTTATCAATGAAGCAGACAAGTCCGCTCAATATTTTTCAGCAGTCGCTGGGGATCGGGCGCAGGTAATTTATTTCAGCCGCGAAAATTTTATCCGGAAGGAATTAGCGGGTGGGGCGGAGGTGATGGGAGATTGGATCGCCAGCGATTTCAATTTGGAGAACGCCGCGGCCGCTTCCGGCTTTGCCGAAAGTCAGGGAATTTCCTGGGAAAAAATTCAACACACCTTTCAAGAGTTTCGTGGAGTACCCGGCCGATTGGAATATGTACGGCGCGATCCATTCGCGATTATTGTTGATTACGCGCACACGCCGGATAGCTTGGAAAAGGTTTATCAGCGAATCAGGCAGAATATTTCCGACCGGAAGAAGATGTTTTGCGTTCTAGGAGCGGCTGGTGGCGGGCGGGATAAATGGAAGCGGCCGGCAATGGGTAAGATAGCGGCTGACTATTGCGACGCGGTGATCGTAACCGATGAGGATCCCTATGATGAAAATCCCGAAGAGATTATCAACGAAGTAGCAAAGGGATTTTCCGGCGCCTATGATTCCGAAAAAGAGTTTATTAAGATCACCGATCGTCGGGAGGCAATCCGAAAGGCAGTTTCCATGGCTCGCAAGGGGGACGCGGTGATTTTGACCGGTAAGGGAAGTGAAGATTGGATCCATGTCGCGCGCGGAAAGAGGACTCCTTGGAACGAAAAGAAGGTAGTAGAAGAGATTCTGAGATCTTGATTCCCGGTAGGCTTTAATGCATAATCCATCCCGGTTCTAGAAGAGGAGAAGCGTAATGTCTAAGACCTGCCCGACGACGCTTACCAATCGTGACGAAAGGATTATTGATAGGGTAGTTAAGAAAGGTTTGAAAAAGGAACTTGATAAGGCGGCGAAGAAGAAAATTGCCGCTCTGGCTAGGAGGATTATCGAGCTGACTCGCTGCAAGAGAACAACTTTAGATTTGGAAGACGCTGTTGTCGTTCTGGAGATGATGATCAAGCGCCGCCGTTGTT
>CAZJFE010000045.1:0-4027 GCA_964545345.1 uncultured Candidatus Saccharibacteria bacterium
TAGACGGAATATGATTGCCAAAGAAACTTTAACCAAGATCAAATCCGGCGCCACGATACGGGTTTGGGAAAAAGTAAAAGAAGGTGATAAAGACCGAGTGAGCCGCTTTGAAGGCATGGTTTTGGCCCGCAAACATGGCTCCGAACCGGGCGCTACTTTCACTGTCCGAGCGACCGTTGCCGGTGTTGGAGTGGAAAAAGTTTTCCCGATCCATTCCCCTCGTATTGATAAAGTAGAAGTTTTGAATTCACCTAGAAAAGTTAGCCGATCCAAACTTTACTACGTCCGCGACTTGTCTAAGCGCGCGACCCGCCAAAAGCTAGGCGCCGCCGCTGAAAAAGAAGTTGCCACAAAAGCCGAATCTAAGTCCTAATAAAAAGACCCCCACCGGGGTCTTTTTATTGTGCTCGGGACAGGAGTTGAACCTGCATGCCCTTGCGGGCGCTACCACCTCAAGGTAGTGCGTCTGCCGTTTCGCCACCCGAGCATAACATTGCCCATTATAGCGACAGATTGCCTGATTTTCAATCTTTTCTTAATTCTGTGAGGTTCCGGTGCCTGGCTGACTGCCTAATTGACCCTCGCTGGAAATGTCAACGCAATCCTCACCCACATAAATCTTGCAACTATTGCCGCTTGATGAATAAGTCCCCAGTAAATAGGTGCTGGTGTAAACATTGTAGTAATTGTAAAGAATAGAAGCGCCTGCCTGGTAAAGCAGAGCGAGAATGGAGTTGGTGCGATAATCAAAGATATACAGCAAAGAATTTCCGCTACAGTCGCAAGTTAACGTATAAACCCGCTGACCCCCGTAAGGAGTTTCACTGCCGGTAGTTTGGGCCAAAGCGCGGGAGAAGTCGTGCCTGGGTAAAAACACCATCGCCGAGGCAATCGCCAATCCTAGACCGACTATTGAGGTGGCTTGGAGAATTTTAATCATTATTGAGTCGTGGGTCCGATCTCTTTCAATATCGCGGTGATATCAATCAAAAGCTGAACCCGCTCGCTCTCGCCGTTAGAATTTCTAACCGCGACTTGAACCGGAATTTGGGCATTCCCGGTCTGGCTAGTTCGCTCCTGAATATTTTTCGTGAAAGACGCCGAAGCGGCCGTAAATTTACCGGAGGCAATAATCGGCGCGAATTGTTTCTTTAAGGCATCAGCGGAAGAAAAATGAAAATTGAATTTGATGGTCTTGCCGTCATCGGAAGGGAGATTAATGAACGCATTTGGCGCCTCGCTGGAAACTAATACAACGTTCTCGGTTTCCGTAAAATTTTCGCCAACAATAATGAGCTCCCGAGTGCTCCCGGTAATAATATTCGGGGAAATAGAAATTATCTTAGGCGGCAGCGCTGTTGGAGTTCCAGTGACCGGTGATTGGTTGCTGGCGACCGGTATGTAGCCGCTCTCCAGCTGGAGCAGAAACAGGCGGGTTTGAGCGCCTACGAATCCGGTCCCTTTCGTTAAGCCCGCCGGATTAAGAATTTGATCGGCATATTTTTCCTGAAATTTAATTACCGCGAACTTGGTCAAAACACCGAAATAAGTCGTCTCATTACCGGCCGAACCAGGGCCAATCATGGCAATCCGGGTATCAGAAAATTTATTCAAAATTTTCTGTAATTCCCTAACGTCCTCTCCTCGATCGCCAAGTTTTAGGTTGCGTAAAATCGCCGCCTCGCTGGGAGAATAAATGAGGAAACCGACAAGAATCAATGTCAGACTAATAAACCGCTTCATAAAATCATTTTAACATTCTCCGCCGGGGCATGTTAAAATTCCCTTATGGAATTACTGGGCAATTTACTAGATCTATTTCTCCATCTGGACGAACATCTCAATACCATCGTCCAACAATATGGAATTTTAACCTACGGAATCTTAACCTTGGTGATTTTCTTGGAAACGGGAATCGTCGCCACTCCTTTTTTTCCGGGCGATTCTCTACTTTTTGCCGCGGGGGCGATTGCCTCGCTCGGTGGTATGAATGTCGTCATTTTAATGATCGCTCTGTCCAGCGCAGCTATTTTTGGAGACACTGCAAACTACTGGATCGGGCGGAAAGCCGGTCCGTTGGTTTTTTCCAAAGAAAAAAGTTTACTTTTTAACAAAGATTATTTACGTCGCGCCTATGATTTCTATGAAACTCATGGAGCGAAAACTGTCGTCATTGCCAGATTCATTCCGATCATCCGCACCTTCGCTCCTTTCGTCGCCGGCGTTGCCCATATGAACTATTTCCGTTTCCTCTCCTACAACATCGCCGGTGGAATTCTCTGGGTGGCGGCCTTCTCACTCGCCGGATTCTTTTTCGGGAATATCCCGATTATTAAAGACAACTTCAGCTTGGTAATCATTGGCATCATCGTCGTTTCCTTGGTGCCGACCGCGATTGAATTTATCAAACACCGCCGAAAACCTGCTATAATAAACCAATAAACATAAAAACATGGCAAAATCTCAAATCGTAGAAACAATTAAAAAGGTGATGCCGGCGGTGGTGTCCATCGTAATCTCTAAAAGCTTGGAAGAGATTGAAAAAGAAATTCCCCCGGAAATCCTCCCAATGCTCCCCGAGGGACAACAGCATTTAAATATTCCCCCGGAAGAAATTGACAAGCGGGGTATGGTAAAAATCGGCGGCGGTTCCGGCTTCATCGTTCATAAAAACGGAACCATTTTAACCAACAAGCATGTCGTAGCTGATCCGCGCGCTGAATATCACGTTATTACTAACGACAATAAAAAATACGAGGCCGAGGTCCTTTCGCGCGACCCGGTAGATGATATCGCGATCCTGAAAATAAAAGGCGGTAATCTTCCGTTCGTAAAACTGGGAAATTCAACCGCGCTGGATTTGGGAGCTGACGTATTAGCAATCGGCAACGCTTTGGGGATGTTTAAAAATACGGTCTCGCGAGGAATCATTTCCGGGCTATCCCGCTCTATCCGCGCCGCCACCACACCGATGGTCGCCGCCCAGGAGCTTCGTGGCTTGATCCAAACCGATGCCGCTATCAACCCCGGAAACTCGGGCGGCCCACTGGTAAATATGGATGGGGAGGCCATCGGCATCAACGCGGCCATCGTTTTCGGAGCTCAAAATTTGGGCTTCGCGATCCCGATTAAATACGCCGAACGTGATTTAGCGGATTTGGAAGAATTCGGTCACATCAAGCGGCCGTTGTTAGGATTACGCTACGTGAATGTGGATGAAAACATGAAGGATAGAATGAAATTAGGCGTGGATTACGGAGCGATGGTTGTTGGGCAAATGCCTCATAGTCAGGCGATTATCCCTAATAGTCCAGCTCACAAAGCCGGGCTAAAAGAAAAAGATATCGTTTTGGAGTGCGATAGCGTGAAAATAACGCCCGATTGGACGATTCAAGATATTTTGGAAGAAAAAGAAGTAGGAGACGTTCTAAAAATGAAAGTAATGCGGGGGAAAAAGACTTTCGCTGTAGAGGTTAAGCTTACCGAACGAAAATAGTATTGATAAAACTGGCCACCCGATCACTCGCGGCTACTTTAGCGCTGGATTCTTTAACTTTGGCCGCCATTACAGGGGTATATTTTGGAACAGCAAAGATTATAAACACCGCGGAAGTCATCAAAATAATAGGGAGGATGTATTTCATAAGAGTGTTCGCTAATAATACGAATTGGAGCAAATAATGCAAATATATACGATCACCCCCCATTCGCGTTATTAAATCTTAAATCAGCATTATTTGTGATTACTCCACGGTAACGCTTTTGGCAAGATTGCGGGGCTTATCCACGTCGTACCCGCGTAAAACTCCAAAGTGGTAGGCGAACAACTGTAGGGGAACGATATTTAAAATCGGCTCCAAATGTTCCGCGGTTTTCGGAACATAAAATACATCGTCGGCAATTTTGCCGATTTTTTTATCACCTGTCGTGGCTATGGCCAGGATCGGCCCGGATCGGGCTTTGATCTCCTGCAAATTAGAAAGCATTTTTTCGTAAACTCTATTCTGGGTTACCAAAGCCACTGTTG
>CAZJFE010000046.1:0-3981 GCA_964545345.1 uncultured Candidatus Saccharibacteria bacterium
GTCATTTTAAAGGAAATCCCGCCTAAGTTGAACCCCGAATAAAATCAGGTGGGTGAGCTCAGCCAAACTACCAAGGTAGCTGGCGATTTGCCTAACCCTTGAATCAACTAATTCGGAATCTAAGGCGGGCTCCACTTACTACTATACCATTCCATATTAATTTCTATAAGTCTGGTACACGTACCATTCCAGCAATCCAAAACTCGTGCTAAAATTACTCTTGGTTCATTGGAGATCGGGCCGTGAACGAAACACCTAAAACATACGAAGAACTACGCGCGAAATATGAATTTCTATCAGGAGTGGATAGTTTTGACTGCGGTCTTGGTTGGTTGCCGCTAATCAGCGATCTTTGCGCAAAATTGAAAGCGCTACACCTGGACCAGATTCGCGTAACCCGTGTTAAAGAAAAATTCGGCGAGCTGAGATTCTACGTTGATAGTGTCCCCAAAAATGAGTTGGAAGTATTTGAAAAAGTACTTTTAGATGCGATTAAACGGAGCGCCGAAACTTGCGAGCGATGTGGTCAACCCGGACGGACCACCACCATCAACAAGGGAATGCGCATCATCACTCTCTGCGAAGAATGTAAGAAAAAAGCAAAGTAAAAAATAAATCCCCTCGCTGAGCGAGGGGATTACGTTTAGTATTTCAGGAGCCGGAACGGCGATAGGCCGAGGGCTTTCATCTTTGCTTGCTGTGGCTCAAAAAGAGCGGGAATAGACTCAATGCTCGCGAGACAGGCGGCTCCCACCACTCTTCCACCAAGCCGGGTCACCAACCGATGAGCGGCTCCGATAGTACCTCCGGTCGCGATCACATCGTCAAAAAGCAGAACTCTTTCTCCGGGCTCAATAGCGCTGGTTTGAATCTCCATCACGTTGTGCTTCTTGTACTCGGTGGAATAAGTCTCGCGGATAACTTCACCTGGAAGTTTTCCCTGCTTGCGAACCATCACTTCTCCGACTTGCAGGATATCCGCCACACCCTCTCCCAAAGCAAACCCGCGGGCTTCAATCATGGCGATGGAATCGAGCGGTGATCCAAAACAATGTTCCCGGATTCCTTCGGCGAGATAATGGAGCACAGTTCTGCGCAGGGCCTGTTTCTTTAACAGAGGCCCAATGTCCAAAAATCCAACCCCCGGCTCAGGAAAATCCAGATAAAACTTGATGCTGGCGCGGATTTCTTTCTCTAGCTCAGGACTCAACGGATGCACTCAGACCTCCTTCTTTTCTGATGAACCGAGAGAGATTATAGCACATAATTTCTATAATCAAAACCGCCCTCACGGGCGGTTTTTGTTAGCTAGTAGCCCATTATTTCCTCCTCCGCTCGAATATAGCTGTGAATTTCTTCTGGTTTAAACCAAAGTTTTATCTCTGCTTCCGCTTCAGCAACATTTCCGGAAGCATGCACAATATTGCGCACTCCCCGCTTCTGGGCATTAGCCAAAACCGCGGAATCCACGGAGTAGTCCCCGCGAATCGTGCCCATTTCCGCCGCCGAAGGCATTGTGGCGCCCACTATTTTGCGAACCATCTCTACCGCGTGCAAACCCTCAACAATAAATTTCACTACCGGACCGGAGCTCATAAATTCGGTAATCCAGCCATGAACCATTCCTCCAATTTTCACCGGATCATTCGTGCCAATCTCCTTTACCGCGTCCATTCCATGTTTCTGATAAGTAGCCAGAGTCTTCTCACCCATCGCTTTCAAATTGGCTTCCGCTGAAGAATAATGGGCGTTCAATTGCTCCTTGGTCGCCTGGAACATCTGCAGAGCGACTACTTTCAAGCCGCGCTGTTCAATCCGGCGAAGAATTTCACCTAGCAAACCGCGCTTTACACCGTCCGGCTTAACAATTACTAACGTTTTCTCTTCTTTTAATTTCATAGTTTTTATTTAACTTATATTATCAGAATCTTCAGGAAAATAAAGCCGCCCCTGATGAGGGCGGACAAATTCTACTCGATGACAGTACCGACAAACTTTTCGCCCCGAAAATACTTGCCGAGATTTTCCAGATCATCACCCTTCATAATAACAACTCGACAACCCAGCTCCGCCGCCTTTTTGGAAGCAATCGGATCAAACGGGCTGTTCATCCCGGGCGACCATTCGGACCCATTTAGAATCAGAAATTTCTTCCAGGAAATTTTTTCAAACGGCTTGGCGTCCGGGTGCTGGGCGGGATCCTTATCGTAATACTGAGCGATGTTAGACAAATTCAACACAGTATCTACTTCATAATCTTCAGCGATCATCATCGCGCAATAATCCGTGGACCAACCCGGTTTCCAACCGGCGCCAATCACAATCGGCTTGGAAACTTTCTGAACAATATTGTAATGCTTGAGAATGAACGGCTCGGCTAAGTCGCGGAAAATGGTGCGCAAGGCATGCGCGTTCAATCTTGTTGCGTGAATTCCCAGCCAGTCCAAGTCATCGTCAGTCAAATCACGACCAGTTACCTGCTTTACCGCGTCGCGATAATGCCTCGCCACCGAACCGCCTCCAACCACTATAAATACCTGCCGATCGGGCTTTTCCGCGATCAGGGACCGAACAAAGTGATTGAAAAGATTCAAAAATTTCCAATTCACCTCGTTTTTCACGGAAACTAAACTACCGCCCAACGACATCACAATCCGATCGGGCCGAACTCTATTCACTCTTCTACCTTTAAAAAGCTCTGGAAAGAATACTACTTCTTCTCTTTGGTGTCTACCTTCAAATGCAATTCTTTCATCTGCTCTTGCTCTACGTCCGAAGGAGCATCCATCATCAAATCACGCGCGTCGCCGGTTTTCGGAAAAGCGATCACTTCGCGGATACTCCCCTCATTTTCCAAAAGCATCACTACGCGATCCAACCCAAGCGCGATGCCGCCGTGTGGCGGCGCGCCACTGCCTAAAGCGTCAATCATATGGCCAAAGTTGTTTAGAATTCGGGATTCTTCAAAACCCATCACCTCAAAAACCTTCTTCAGCGCTTCTGGGCGATGGTTACGAATACTACCGCCGCCAATTTCAAACCCGTTCAAGACAATGTCGTATTGAGTGGTCAAAATTTCACCTAGATTTTCTTTCTTCATCAACGCTTCCATATGTTCCGGTTTTGGAGCGGAAAACGGATTGTGGGTAAAAGTCCAACCGCCCTTGTCGGTCTTTTCGAAAAACGGAAAATCAATCACCCAGCAAAAGGCGAGCAAATTTGGATCATTTTTATCTTTGCGGATGTCCGGCCGGTCACTGCCATAGTTTTTCATCGCGTCGGCATAGGTCATCCGAGGAAATGGGGTTTCTTGAATTTTTTTACCAGGATAAACCTTTTGAACCATCTCAATCACCATCTTTTCAATGGTCTCCATCACCTCTTCTTGCTTCACAAAACTCATCTCCAAATCCAACTGCGTGAATTCCGGCTGGCGATCACCGCGGGTATCTTCATCACGGAAACAGCGCGCTACCTGGAAATAACGTTCAAAACCGGAAACCATCAAGAGTTGCTTATATTGCTGAGGCGATTGCGGCAAAGCGTAAAACTTTCCCGGATACAGGCGGGACGGCACTAAATAATCGCGCGCGCCTTCGGGGGTAGTTTTGGATAAAACCGGTGTCTCAATTTCCAGGAAGTTCTGATTGGAGAGATGGTCACGGAAAAACCGGATCGTTTCATGACGATTCCGAAGATTTTTCTGCATCCGATCCCGGCGTAGATCCACGTAGCGATATTTCATTCGGCTTTCCTCCCCTATTTCTTTACCATCACTGGTTACGTCAATCGGCGGGGTATTGGCCTCGTTCAAGACTTCCAGCTTGCTTGCCAAAATTTCCACTTTTCCGGTCACGATTTCCGGATTGACCATATTATCCGGCCGTTTATTCACCATGCCGGTAATTTTTACCACCCACTCGGAGCGCAAAGTGGCCGCCACATCGGCTAGTTCCTTGGGCTTCGGCAAAAAAACCACCT
>CAZJFE010000047.1:0-3761 GCA_964545345.1 uncultured Candidatus Saccharibacteria bacterium
AGAGCACATTATTGTAAATTCTGCCACTTCCGCCAGTTGGAATTTTGTAAGGGCACTGCGTCCGTCCAAAGCTTTAGGCGAAGGAAGAAAACCTACCTGCCCCGTCTGCCGACAGGCAGGCGGCAGGCAGGGAAATTCTTTCATAATTCTGTAAATAATCATGGATTTAATATTTTTTCTTAGCGTTTTAGTAAGCGTTTTCTCGATCGCCTTGGTGCTGGTTGGTATACCAGCACAGATAGCCAAAAATTATCGAGAGAAACGATCCGGTCAACCGCTAACGACAATATTAATTGCTTTAGGTTTTTATGCTTCCTCAATTGCATTTTTCGCTATCACGCGTGCCTATTTACCCCTCCTTTCCTTTTCTCTCGGCTTTATTATGTGGGGAATCACTTTAGTTCAATATTTTCTTTACCGCAAATGACATTGAAGGAAATATTTTCCGCATTTCCGGGGACAATAAGAACGCGAAGTAGCAACTAATTGTTAAGTGCAGAGTTTGATATAATATTCTTGTGAACAGACGAAATGCGATTTTGATTGCGGCGGTTGCCGGAGTGATGCTGATTGCCGGCGGAAGTTTTTTTGTTGAATGGCAAGGTCAAAAAAAGCGGAGTTCAGCATATCATTTGTAACGATCGTTACAAATGATATAAATTAACAATATGAAGACACTATATTTAATCGTCGGTTTGGTAATTGTGGTTGGGGTTGGGTTTTTGGTTTTGGGACGAGGCGGCAATGAAACTGCCAATTTGATTGATAAAACAGGGGATGGAGCGGCGGTGGAGGGGGGCGCCGCGGTTCAAGAAACGATTATAACTTTTACTGATGGAGGATACACGCCTAAAGAGGTTACGATTAGAAAAGGCGATACCGTGACTTGGAAAAACAATTCTTCGGCAGATATGTGGACGGCAACGGCGATTCATCCGACCCACCGAGTTTATCCGGGTTCGGATATTGAAAAATGCGGCACCGCCGAAGGGGCGGGGATGTTTGATGCCTGCCGCGGCATCCCGACCGGAAATTCTTACTCCTTCACATTTAACGAAGTCGGCACTTGGAAATACCACGACCACTTAAACTTGGGCAAGTTCGGAACCATTGTAGTTGAAGAATAGATAGGGTATAATAGCCCATGGTTTTTTTCACAACTGAACAAGGGAGGGAAGAATGGACACCAGAGCTTTTGTTAATAGAATTTCAGTGTTTGATGCCCGTGCCCGTGATATTCGTGGAGCTAATCTCCCGGCCTGGTATGAGCTTAGAGCCGCGGACGGCGATCTTCTGATTCGCGTTCATGTTGAGGCGTTTCGGTTTTTGCGAGAGCGACTGCGCATTGAAACTCAAAGCGGACGATCTGTTGTTCCGCCTCTCGTGCTGCGGCTGGAGCAGGAGCTTCGTTTGCCGCCTTTTATTCCGCCGACCGAGCGCGAGTGGGGATTTGGGAAAGTTGTCTATACCAAGCAGGACGATGATAACAATGACTGGGTAATACTTGGTTGTCCGTTGCCGGTGGTAGAGGCGGAAAGAGCTGACGATGCGGATGGCTGGGACGGAGCCTATGCTCTTTCGGCAACGCTCAAGCTCATCTTTCTCATCCTCAGCAACCTTTTTGAGAAGCGCGTCGACTCCAAGAGTCCACAGTTGCTCTTAATTGAAGGATTAAGCACCAAGGATGAACCGAATGGTTTCGGCTTCACCGTCACGCTTTCATTGTCAGCCGGCGGTTGGGTTCATCTCCAAGAGGGGAAGCGTTACGAGATTGGCGGGGACATGCAGTCTGCTTGGCGTGATATGATGGGGAGACGCTATCGCCATGAGGCCCCAAGGTGTCAAGTTGAATTTCGGCCGTCCGAGGGTGTAATCTTCACCTGTCCGGGCGCTGGAACAGCTCTGGTTTCAGAGTTGGATCCGGAAGACGAGAACGAGCTGATGCGCGGCTTCCGACTGGTAACGAGAGAAGTTAGCAGTCCGATTCAGCAGCTCGCGCTTCTTTACGGAGTGGCTAGTCTTCATGAACTGATGAGAAGAGAAGCACCTGTTTTCAAAATCGAGAAAGCGAAGTGAGATTAAAAATAGGAAAGCCCCCGAGGCGGCAGCCGTAGCTGACGTCCGGGGGCTTTGTTTTTGCGGTCCGTTAGGCGGGGACCGCCTCCGCTTCCGCCTTGGCCTTCTCCGCTTCCGCCTGGGCCTTCGCGAGGGCGTTCTCCCTGCGGCGGAGGGCGCGCGCCGAGATGATCTCCTTCGTGAGTCTGACCTTGACCACCCGGAACTTGTCGTCGTCCGAGGTGCAGACCTCTCCGAGCATCTCGCATCTCCAGGCGTTCTCGAGGTTCTGGGGCAGGGCGTTCGCCGGAATCGGGACGTAGATCGTCACTCCCGACTCATCCTCACGGCGGGACTCCCACCGCTTGTGGCCGTGGAGTTCGTTGAGCCGGAAACGGAGTTCGATGGTCTCCGCCGGAGCCGGTTCCTCGAGGGTCACCGCCACGATTCGGAAGGGTACGCCGGGAGCCGAGAAGACGTCCTCCGCCGGAATGCAGCACCAGAACGTCTGCGATTCTTCCGGCTGATTCGGTGAGTCACGATCAGGGATGAAGATAGTGACGCCATCCCCATCCTTGATGCGGGCCTGCCACTGCTTGCCCTGACTGTCTGCCCGATCGACGAGTCTGAACCGGAGCTTGAGCATCGTCATCTCTCCTAAAAAGTACCAGTATTCAACTGTCGAATAACTGCCCATAGTATAGCATACTTTATAGCTATTTGTCAAGTTTTCAGGGAGTGTTAATATCTGCCTATTTTTAAAGTTTTATTTGTATTAAAATTCTTAATAGCTCATCGTCAGCTTGAAAAGGAGGCGCTATGACCTATCCCGAGCTGATTCAAAGATTCAAAAGAGACGGAATGAATCATTATCAGTTGACGCGATTTGTAGTTATGAAGCCGGGGAAGACTTTCAGTCATTTCCTCGAGGCGTTTGCGCGAGGCATGAGAGATGGCGACGGTCTATCCGAGGAAGAAAGTATCGGGCGGATCGAGAAAGAGATAGCGGCAGTTATCGAAATGCGGAAGTCGGAGCTTGACGCTTAGCCCGCCACCAATAAAGGGAGTGGGCTTTTCTTTTTAAAAAATTGAGCTAGAATTAAGATTACTCGCGCCTAGCCCCTAGTTCCTAGTCCCTAATCCCTAATTTCTATTGCGCTTTCCGCAACTTATATGTCTACCCCTTTGCTTATAATTTTCCAGCTGATCGTCCTGATTTTTTCGGTGATGATTCATGAAATCTCCCACGGCGCGGTAGCTTTAAAGCTGGGCGACCAGACTGCCAAGCGCGCCGGCCGGCTGACTTTAAATCCCTTGCGTCACTTAGACCCGATCGGTTCGTTTCTCCTGCCTCTTTTTCTCTTTCTGCTTGGCGGTCCTATTTTCGGCTGGGCCAAGCCAGTGCCTTACAATCCAATGAATCTTCGCAACCCCAAAGCCGGAGCCGGACTGATTGGCGCGGCCGGACCTTTAAGCAACATCCTTTTGGCGATTGTTTTTGGATTGTTTATCCGCGGCTTGTCTTCGGGCACTGGCACTGAAGCGACTGCCGTACTCATCACTCTGCTTCAGATGATTGTCCTTATTAATATCGCCTTGGCGATTTTTAATCTGATTCCCATTCCGCCTTTGGACGGCTCCAACATCTTGTTTGCTTTGCTTCCCGGCCGTTATTATCCCATTTATCAGTTTTTGATCCGCTACGG
>CAZJFE010000048.1:0-3758 GCA_964545345.1 uncultured Candidatus Saccharibacteria bacterium
ACATTTCCGGTGCAACCGGGGCCGCTAGCAGAACTGGAAGGCGCAACCGATCCGGTGAGCAGAGAAACGCAGATACGGGGATTGATTGATTGCAAAACATAACCCTTACCGCAATCGGCCGGGATATTTTCAATATTCGCCCAGGTGATTTGAACTTTCGGCGAAGTAAACGGCCAAAAACCGAAAGCGTAGTTAGCGCCAATCAAACCGACCGCTACCAATGAAAGAAAGCTTACCCAAAACAAAGGTTTAGTTCGTAAGGTGTTCATAATATATAATTATAGTATATCCCTATGTGGATTACCAAATCCCCTAAAATAGTCTGGATTGATATCTTGAAACCCACTAAAAGTGACGTTGATTTTTTGAAAAAACAACACAATTTCCACCCAATTATTCTAGATGAACTTCTGCATTTCTCCAGCCGATCAAGGGTAGAATACGACCCGGGATACCTCTTCCTAACATATCACTTACCGATTTATGACAAAGCCCTGAAAACCTCTCGCCGAGCCGAAGTAGATTTCCTGATCACCAAAAATAAAGTGATTACCGTGCACTATGAAGATTTAGAACCAATTGATAATTTTATGCGCGCCATCAGCAACAACCAGCACTTCAAAAACCAGGCGATGAACGATACCGCCCGTTGCGCCTATTTCATCATTCAAGCGATCATCAGTTTCTCCATGCGCCAATTGCGACACGTGGAAGACAACATCCATGACATTTCTCAAGAAATCTTCAAAGGCAAAGAGGCGCAGTTACTGGAGAAGATTTCTTACGCGAAACGCGATATCTTGGATTATCAGGTTATCAGCGCTCCGCAGGAAATTCTCCTAAACTCTCTAATTGAAGTCGGACCACGGTTCTGGGGTGACGAAGTTCGGATTTATCTGGATGACCTAGAAGGAGATTATTCCAAAGTAACTCAGCACGTGGAAAATTATCGCGCTACCATTGAGGCCCTAGAAACAACGAACGGCCAACTACTGAACGCGAAAACCAACGCGGTAATGCAAAAATTCACCGTCTTCGCGTTTTTGGCGATTCCCCTTTCCATCTTTGTGGGATTAGTGTCCGTGGATTTCGTCAGCGCTTACTTCAACAACCACCACTTTATTTTTTGGTCAATCTTCATCTTGATTGGTATAATAATGTGTACTTTGGCCATCGTGTTTAAACGACGCGGCTGGCTATAGCGCGGAGCGCGAGATTTAAAAATTTCAATATTTAAACATTTAAAGACCATGGTAATTTATGACACTTTGTCCGGTGAAAAAAAACCGCTTCCGGGAGGCGGTGAATTAAAATTGTTTGTCTGCGGACCAACTGTCTACAACTACGCCCACATCGGCAACGGCAGGACCTACGCGGCTTTTGACACAATCGCCCGCTATTTACGCTCCCAAAAGATAAAAGTTTTCTATCTGCAAAATATTACCGACATTGACGATAAGATCATCGCCCGAGCGGCTGAAGAAAAGAAAAACCCGTCCACTATCGCTAATTTCTATACCCGCGCCTACAAACAGGATATGAAATCGCTCGGCATCACCGCGGTCAGCAAATACGCCCCCGCTACCCGCTACATTCGCCAAATTACCAAGCAAATCCAATCTTTAATTGAAAAGGGCGCTGCTTATAAGATTGAAGGCGAGGGATATTACTTTGATATTTCCAAATTTCCGGAATACGGAAAGCTTTCCCGAAGAACAATCGAGCAAGCCGAGGATTCCGTTTCCCGCATTGATGAAAGCATCAATAAAAGAAATAAGGGAGACTTCGCTCTGTGGAAATTCGCAAAGCCCGGAGAACTAAACTGGAAATCTCCTATTGGCGCGGGCCGACCCGGTTGGCACATTGAGGACACGGCGATCACGGAATATTTTTTCGGTCCGCAATACGATATTCACGGCGGCGCCGTGGATTTAAAATTCCCCCACCACGAAGCTGAGATCGCTCAGCAAGAAATGGCCTCCGGAAAAAAACCGCTGGTTCAGATTTGGATGCATTCAGGGTTTCTGCTAGTTAGTGGCGCGAAAATGTCTAAAAGCGTTGGAAATTTCATTACCTTAAGAGATTTCTTGGGAAAATACCCGCCGGAAGTTTTTAGAATGATGGTCGTTGCTCACCACTACCGTTCGCCGATGGATTATTCGGAAAAAATTGTTGAACAATCTCGTAACTCTATTTTCAATCTGAAACAATTCGTCGGAAAACTACGCCTGGTCAAAGCAAAACTAGATAGCGGATCGTCGGTAACAGAAATTCTAAAAAAATCCGAGACGGCATTTCATCAAGCGATGGCGGACGACTTCAATACTCCGGAAGCGCTAGCGGCAATCTTTTCAGCCGTGAATAGAATTAACCCCGGAATCTGGAATTTGACCCGTTCGGAAGGAAAGACCGTGGAAAATTGGCTGGTTAAATTACTCCAAACCATCGGCATTGAACTAAAAATGGCTCACATTCCCTTTAAAATCAGACATTTGGCAAAAAAACGGGAGTTATTAAGAAACGCTCAACAGTTTATCCCTGCTGACGCTTCCCGCAAAGAAATAGAAGCGTTAGGATACTTAGTAGATGACACCCCGGCCGGGCCGCTGATTCTAAAAAAGGACTAGTCGGGAACTTCGTTAAATGTCGGCAAAAAAATCACAACTAAAACTTCCTCCGCAAAACGTAGAGGCGGAGAATTCCGTGCTCGGTTCTTTGATGATTGATAAAACTTCAATCATTCAAATCGCGGACACTCTGACTGATTTTGATTTCTATCATCCGGCGAACGCTAAAATCTACGAAGCGATCTTCCATCTTTATGAAAAACACCAGCCAATTGATATTTCTACCGTTGCCAACGAATTAAAAGAACGGGGCACCCTGAAAGAACTCGGTGGTCTTACCTACTTAAGCAATTTGGCTAACTCGGTAACTACCGCCTCCAATATTGTTCACTACGCGCAGATTGTTAAAGAGAAAAAGATCATGCGGGACATGATTCGCGCTTCCGCGGAGATTGCCGAAAAGGCATTCAACCCCGAGGGCGACCTGGAAGAAGCGATGGATTCCATAGAACAAAAAATCTTTTCTATTTCTCAGCGATCGGTTCCGCAAAAGTTTATCCACGTCAAAGAGGGCTTGCCAAAGGCCTACGAAAGAATGGAAAAATTGCAGAATGGAGAAAAAGTTCTCGGCGGGCTAAGCACCGGCTTTTACGGATTGGATAACAAACTCTCCGGGTTACGCAATTCCGATCTGATTATCCTCGGCGCGCGACCTTCCTTGGGTAAAACCTCGTTGGCGCTGGATATCGCTCGTCATGTCGGCATCCGGGAAAATAAACCGGTCGGAATCTTCTCACTGGAAATGTCCAAGGATCAGATTATTGACCGTCTGATTTCCGCTGAAGCGGAGGTCTCGCTGTGGAAACTCCGCACCGGCCACAAGATGGACACAACCGATTTCCAATTAATCCAGGAAGCCCTGGACAAGCTATCCAAAGCCCCCATTTTCATTGACGACACCGCCTCCCCGAATATTCTCCAAATGCGTTCTATGGCCCGCCGATTGCAGGCCGAACATGGTTTGAGTTTGTTAGTAGTGGATTATCTGCAGTTAATCCAGCCACGAACCCATTCGGACAATATGGTTCACCAGATCACCGAAATTTCCCGAAATCTGAAAGCGCTGGGCCGCGAACTAAACGTGCCGATCCTCGCTCTTTCCCAGCTCTCCCGTGGCGTGGAACAACGCGA
>CAZJFE010000049.1:0-3526 GCA_964545345.1 uncultured Candidatus Saccharibacteria bacterium
CCAGAGAGAGCCAGACCGGAACATCCTGCTTCTTCAATTTTTCTCCCAAATCTCTAAACAAAGGATGGTCGGCAGACTGCGGCCGGAGAGAAATTACGTTACCGACTGCTACCTGCAAGGATGGAATGGTGGCTCGGCGACCATTGACCATGATGTGTCCATGACTGACCAATTGGCGGGCAACTGAACGGGAGGCGCCAAAACCCAAGCGATAAACAACGTTGTCTAAGCGGCTTTCCAAGATATTCATGATCATCGCTCCGGTGATACCGGGGTTGCGGGAAGCTTTTTTGAAGATCAACTTCATCTGATTTTCCCGGATTCCATAGGAAAAACGAATTTTCTGCTTTTCTTTCAATTGCTGACCGAATTCCGACATGGACTTGTAAGACTTTCCGTGCGCGCCAGGACGATGCGGACGTTTGGACATTACGCATTTCGCTGAATTACAACGATCCGCCTTTAAGAAAAGCTTAACTCCTAGCGATCTTTCTTTTTTTTCTCTGGTATCAAACATTTGTTTAAACTCGGCGAACTTTACGTGGTCGTGGACCGTTATGAGGAATCGGGGTGACGTCTTTGATGGAAAGGATCGTAAAGCCGTGGTTAGCCAAAGTGCGGATAGCAGAATCTCGTCCGCCGCCTACACCGCTGACGATCACGTGCACGTTAGACGGACCGGATTTCTTTAATTTTTCCGCCAACACGGCAATGATTTTAGAAGCCGCGAAAGGAGTGGCCTTTTTCGGACCGCTAAAACCTAAAGCGCCGGCGGTGCTCCAGGCCAAAACATTTCCCTTATCATCGGAAATGGAAATGACGGTATTGTTGTAAGAAGCTTTTACGTATACCCGGCCAACTTCAAATTTTTTGGCAACCGATTTTTCGGAAGCTTTCGCCACCGCTACTTCGGTTTTCTTGCCCTCCTTCAACGCCTCCTCGGATGTTTGTTTTGTAACTACTTTTTTACCCATGTTTATTTGAGCTCTGTCTTACGCTTACCACTGCCGGCGGTCTTACGAACATTACCACGCACGGTGCGGGAATTGGTTTTCGTCCTTTGGCCACGAACCGGCAACTTACGGGCGTGACGACTGCCGCGATAAGTCTGCAGTTCTTTCAACAAATTGATGTTCTGTTTAATAATCTGACGCAATTCACCCTCTACTTTGAAATTCTTTTCAATGTAGCTCTGGATCCGATTGATTTCCTCGGCGGTCAAATCCTTAGCGCGTTTATTCAAATCAATTTTGGCGTGCTCTAAAGTTTTAACGGAAAGAGTCCGGCCGATGCCATAAAGATAAGTAAGCGCGACTTCAATCCGCTTATTGTCCGGAATATTTGATCCTGCGATACGCATTTTTGTTAGTCTTATTTATCCTTGGCGCTGTTTATGCTTCGGATTCTTACAAACGACATAAACCCGTCCTTTCCGGCGGGTAGTTTTACAGCTGATACAGATTACCTTTACCGATGAACGCACTTTCATAAATGATAAAAGAGATTTAGCAATTATACACGAAAGGATATTTAAATGCAAATAGCCCTTAGAGACGACGAATAATCCGGCCCCGGGTGTCTCCATAGGGGCTGAATTCCATTAAAACCCGATCTCCGGGCAAAATTTTGATGTGGTGGATACGCATCTTGCCGGAGAGATGGGCGATCGCCATCTTATCTCCTTCCAGGGAAACCCGGAAAGTCGCTCCGGGCAACGCCTCCTCCACTCTACCCTCAAGCACCTTTACATTCTTATCTGCCATGCAAGTTTCAATAATGAATTAAGGGGCGCAAAAAGTCCAGCCCATTTACTCTACGATTAAGCTGACTTTAGAGAGGTTTTTAGGCACTCGGTTAACCCAAAATGGCCAGAGGGAGATAAGAGCGGAGTCTAGATCCGGCAGGCCGTTAACTAATTCCTGTAATTCTTTTTTGGACTTACCCAGCACCTGAGACTTTAATAACTCCGCGTCAATTCGCTTGCCTACCTGGCTCTTAAAATCAATCGGGAAGCTGATCCTTCCATTGGCAAAATCAGCCCGCGCTTTTCCATAACTTAACTCATTGGTCTTGATCACATAATCCCCCGACAACTCTTTGTTAATCTTTTTTTCCAACATCTTCATCAAGTCGGTTTCTTTGAAAGCGACTGCGTTCAGCTGGCCATCAGCGGAAATAGTGAAATTATTCGCCACGTCCACCCGGGTAGAAACCACTTGGTTAGAAATCGCGAAGCCGGAAGCGCCGTCAATGATCTTAAATTCGGCCGGGATTTTCTTAGTCAGCTCCACTTTCAGCATTGCGTCTAAAGTTTCCGCTAAAGTTGTTTTTCCCTTCTTGATATCCGCGTCAGTGGGAAAAGCCGCCTCACCGACAAATCCGCCGGTCATCGCCGCCTTAGATTCTCCATAGAAACCCTGATACTTCGCCGTTCCTTTGAATCCGGGAATGCTGAAATAGCTAACCGGACCGAGGTTGTAAGAAGGACCGGGTTGATCAGCAATCACGTCGGCATCCAAAGTGGAAGCGATGATCTTCCCTTCCACGATTTTCGCCGCCGGCACGGTGACGTTCTTCGTCAACCTGAAAATTTTTCCATCGGGAGCGACAAAACGAGTAGTTGCCACCAAGAGCTGGGGATCGGAACTGTAAGCGTTGTAGATAGTAATGGACCCAACGGCTTTCTGCTCAATCTGCTTTTTCCCAGTAGCCGGAAAAGAAAGTTGATGACTTTTTTTCTCCGTAAAGAGTTGGCCGGGAATTGTCGCTAACGCCCCGTCAATCGCCGCTAATTTTTCCGCCTTAACCGAATCTTTATAATTCCAAGATTCTTTAGCAGATACAATTTTGATATCCGCCCGAGGTAAAACGTTCGCCGCGAAGATTCCGGCCACCACCACTACCGCCAGCACCGCTCCCCCGCCGATAAAATTTCTGGCGCGATTTTTTAGTAAACGACGCACCGGCTTTTTTTGGTGCACCGACTCGCTAAGTTTCCGGGTTTTCATCCCCTCTTCTTCATTGTCCTCCCTAGTCTTCTTGGAAGAAACGATGTCCTGAAATTGGCGACGAGAGCGCGACAAAATCGGATTCAACGATTCCAATCCGGAAAGATTCGCTAACTCAATTACCTTGTCGTCTACCGATTCAATCACAATCTTCTTCCCCAGAAGCTTGGCCTCCCTAGCAATCAGGTGAAAGTTGGAAAGTGAGTCCGCCAACTTGGAAAATCTGGGAATATTTAGAACTATTTCCTGCGCTTCCGAATCAATCAATTTCTCAACCACAAAAGCCACCTCGTCACTTTTATTGATGGCGATTTTTTTAATCCGATGAACGTTGGGTTTGTTGGCCATTATGTGGGTGAAAGCCAGCGGACGCGACGCTTAGCCATTTGACTCATCTTGTCTTCCCTCGGTGAAAGGTACCACTCAAGAAGGGTCGCCAAAAAACTGAAAGAATACTTGGCGTCGGCTGTATGCTTAAATTTTATATCAAAACCGAAGTTATTGCTAATAATGTCAAG
>CAZJFE010000050.1:0-3359 GCA_964545345.1 uncultured Candidatus Saccharibacteria bacterium
ACCTACAACCCCTTCCATAATCCCTTATTGCTGGGCGGGGTGGTGCTGGGATTAGGATCGGTGGGGTTGGTTTTAAATATGCCGCCCCTTCAGAAAATACTGGGAACGGTTTCTTTGCCGCCGATTTGGATAGCCGGAGTCATCGGTATGTGTCTATTTAACCTTCTAGCGATTGAGGCCGGGAAACTACTTTCCCGGCGTTGGAACTTGAGCGAACGCTAGTTTTGCCGTACTATTTGCTTAGTTCTCTTAGTGGAAACCCAAGTGAGATTCCTCTTCTTCGCCGGATTTTTTGGTGTGCTCGTCGGTTTGACGATCGGCCTAATCATGAATGATTATCTGCTCGGTATCTTGTTCGCGCTCACCGGTATCGGAACGATTCTTTTCACTTTGCCATTTCTAATTTTGCCAATTCCTTTGGACCTAAATTTGAAGATGACGGTTAAGCATAAGTGCGGTCAGGAAGATGATGACTCTGATGACGGCAAGCAAGGATGGGGTCCGGTAGTTGGCGAAGACGATGATGACCAATAGTCCCTCGCTTAGCGGGGGAATTTTTATTTATTGACCGGCCTTAGCGGCCACTAACCCAAGAATTTTTTTCACCCCGGCAATTTTGAGAGCTTTGGCGGCTTCCTGCAGAGTCGCTCCGGAGGTGCAGACATCATCAATTAAAATTATGCTTTTTCCTTTCAGCAACCGGGTTGTGTCGGCGGTGAAAGCTCCGACCAGATTTTTCTTTCTATCTAACCAGTCTTTTTGTTCCGCCTGGGGAGCGGTATGTAAAGTTCGGATTAGAGCGTCGGAGATTATTGGCAGGCCGAGCTTTTTTGAAAGAGAGTCCGCGATCAAATGGGATTGATTGAATCCGCGGTGACGGTGGCGCTCTTTTGATAGCGGCACCGGAACGACGGCGTATTTATCTAGGTCTAAATTGAGTCGTTTGCAATAAATCACCATGATGCCGGCCAGTAAATTTGAAAAGCCAGTTTTGCCCCTATACTTGAGCCGCCAGATGGCTTTTCGGATTTCCCCATTTTCATAATTAGTCGCCGCGCCCAATATCAAAGGAGCATTTTTGTGGCAGATTTTTTTATTTTCCGGGAGACGCGCTCGGCAAACGGCGCAGAAAAGTGTTCCGTGAATTTTAAGATTACCCGGCGGCTGGACGGCCGGGAATAGGCAATCCAGAAAAAACTTTTTGATTTTTCCGGCAAGTTTAAGATAATATTCGGCCATGGCGGATGACTCCTATCTTTGCATAGATATTGGCACAAATTCAATTCGGGTCTTGGAGAAAGATTCGCTGGGTCGGGTTTCACAATGGGGGATATTAGAAAGATCCGATCGGGTTTTTCATTCCAGCATTCAACCGATGCGCCCGGAGGATGTGGCTTTATCTTTGAGGCGCTTATTGGCCAAGATGCCCGTTGGATCCGGCGAGGCGGTGATGTCGGTCGCCCCATTTTATGTTTTTACAGTAGTTAGCGATACCGTTGACCCACTCTTGATTCCGGCTTGTTCCGGGGCTTATAAAATTCAGGGTGTTTATTTAAGAGATGGCCGTTATTTTTTCGGGGCTATTCCACGCGACATCGCGCGAGTTTATCAAGAGGTGGCTGATTTGGCTGGGCTGAGCTTGCTCAGGTTAGAGTTGGCTAGTTTCGCGCTTGCTGAGCAGTTTAAGGGAGTAAAAGGAAAGATTTTAATCGTTGATTCCGATCATCGTTGCACTACTTACACAGAAGTTTCGGACGGCGTGATCAACTACATTTTCCGTAGCGATTTTGGATCCGATTCCGGGACGGCGGATGTTATAATGAATAAAGCGAAGGAGATTGCCGCGACTCGCGGCATAGACAGGTTGGTTCTATCCAATTCCGTATTCAATATCGCCAATGGACTACAAAAAGTATCTCAACAAACTGCTGACGGCCACCGTTGAAGGGGGAGCGTCCGATTTACACATTAACGTCGGCTTGAAGCCGCATCTTCGGGTTGACGGAGAACTTGCTCCGATTCAGGAGGAGTCGGAAATTGATAACGATACTGCCAATGGAATCGTGGAGGCGCTTTTCAATCAGGAGCAGAAAGAAAAATTTCAGAAAGAAAAAGAGTTAGATTTTAGCTTTGCTCACGAGAGCGGAGTCCGTTTTCGTATTAACGTTTATTTGGAGCGTGGCCATACTTCTTTAGCGGCGCGTTTGATTCCCGCGAAGATCATGAGTATTGATGAGTTGGAGATGCCGCAAATTTTCCACGAGTTCGCGAAAACGACCCAAGGGTTTATTTTGGTTGTCGGTCCGGCCGGACATGGTAAATCAACAACTTTGGCCGCGATTATTGATGAAATTAATCAGACGCGCAATGAGCATATTATTACCATTGAAGATCCGGTGGAATATTTATTTACTCCCAAGAAGGGCGTCATTTCCCAAAGAGAAGTGAATACCGATACTTCCGATTTTCACCGCGCCCTAAAATCTGTCTTACGTCAGGATCCGGATGTGGTAATGATCGGTGAAATGCGCGATATGGAATCCATTTCCATCGCGATGACGGCGGCCGAAACCGGCCACTTAGTGCTTTCCACTCTGCATACCAATTCCGCGGCGCAAACGATTGATCGCATTATTGATATTTTCCCACCGGAGAAACAATCCCAGGCGGCGGCGCAATTAGCGGCCACGATTATCGCGGTTGTTTCCAAGCGGTTAGTTCCGAAGATCGGGGGTGGTCGGGTCCCGGCGTTTGAAATCTTATTGATTAACTCCGCGGTTCGGAATCTTATCCGGGAAAGGAAAACTCACCAGATAGATTTAGTTATTGAAACCAATCTCAAGAGCGGTATGTTGAGTTTGAATCGCTCTTTGGCGCAGTTGGTTAAAGATAAAAAGGTTACTTTAGAAAATGCCGAATTGCATTCTTTGAATCCCAACGAGTTAAAGCTTTTGATAGACAAAATCTAAGATGCTGGACTTGATCGCTTATTTTGTCCTGGGAGCTGCCTTTGGCAGTTTTTTAAATGTTTTGGCGATGCGTTTTGAGGAGAACGGCCGGATTTTTCGGCGGGATATCGTGCGAGGGCGATCCCGCTGTCAGAACTGCCGGAAAATTTTGCGATGGTATGAGCTGGTTCCGATTTTGAGTTTCGCTCTGCAGAGAGGAAAGTGTCGGGATTGCGAGCATAGTTTGAGTTGGCAATATCCTTTCGTGGAAATTCTCAGTGGTCTGATTTTCATGTTGGTACCGATTTATTTTTACTTCGCGCCGGTTTGGATTTTAATTTTTCTGACTTTGCTTCTGATAACTCTGATTGATTTACGGCTCTCCATTATTCCAGATCAATTAAACATTTT
>CAZJFE010000051.1:0-3304 GCA_964545345.1 uncultured Candidatus Saccharibacteria bacterium
TTCCGCCTTCACCGGCGTAGCTGATGTCGGAACGCCGCAATGCCTGCAGACGCACGGCAATTTCAGCTCCAATCTTTCCGTCATAAGGACCACTGGTCGTGATGTGCAAATGAGTGCCCGGGATCACCGGAATGTTTTCCTTCAGAATCTGAGCAACTTCTTCAATAAACTGCTCACGCAATGCGGCTCGTTCCGCGCCCTTAACTTTCTTGGAACGGATTCTCAGCTCTGCTTCCAAACTCTTGCCATCTACCAGTCCACCCAACAAAATATTGTAGTTTGTGCCCTCGGCTTTCAGACGCTCAGCGCCCAACTTCCAAAGACCCATGCGACATCCCGGGCTTCCATAATAGAAACCGGACATCAGACCCACCTTGATCTTGGATGGAATCTCCATGTTAGTTCCTCTCTCCTATTAATTTTCAATGAACAAAATCACTATAGGGTAAAGCCGGTAAAATATCAACCAAAAAATTTGCAAAATATCGGAGAAAAAAGTTACTTTTAAAATCAGAGCCTTTCGCGGGGAAACTTTGCGAAAACAAATTCTGCGGCAAAAAATTCTGAAAGCTCTGCGCGCTCGATCACCAGCCGTCGAACATTTGACCGTTTCCCGGCTGGCAAAAAGTTTAAGAATTTCCAAAGAGCGGACCGCGAAAATAATTTTTGAATTATTCTGCCAAAAAAAGTTAGAAATCTATGGTCAATTAGTGTTGCCGAAAGTTAGAAAACCCTGCAAATAGCAGGGCTTGATTTATCTAATCCCCCCTGTTACCCTACTATCCGGTACTTAATAGAAGAGAAGGAGAAGATAGTATGCCTCAGGAGATGAGAGTCGTTGGAGCCGCCAGCGCCGTAGGGAACGTTTTCCAGGTTAAAGTCGGTGGGTTCCGACAGAGTTGCCGAGCTGCCTCCAAGAAGGCCGCCGCCAACATTTTCCTGCTCAACCCCGGCCTAGCCAATTACGACGAAAAGACTATCCGACCGCACATTTCCGTCAGAACAATTTTTAAGCTCAAGAGGTAACCAGCGCTCCGCGCTGGTTTTTTTGTTACCAATTTGGCAAGATGTAGCCAGCTTATTCAAAGGATAAAAATTGGAAAACAGCGTCTGGAAAGACAAGATTGAGGGCATGTTTCTAGGAATTGCCATCGGCGACGCGCTCGGAATGCCGGTAGAGCAATGGACTTTGGAAGAAATCAAACAGCGACACGGACGAATTGAGAATTATCTGGACCCCGGCAATCACACCTGGTTTTCCGGAAAACTCCGCAAAGGTATGTGGACAGACGACACCCAACTGACTCTCGTAATGGCCGAGTCGCTCATCGCTCAAGGCAAGATTGATATGAAGGATCTGGCGAAACGGCACGTGAAAGCGCTGGAACAAACCGACGTTGGCTGGGGTGGTAGCACTCGCGAAGCCGTGAAAAAATTGCAGGGAGGAATGAATTGGATTGATTCCGGATTCCCAAGCAAACCGGGATATGGAATGGGGAACGGCGTAGTAATGAAAATTGCTCCAGTCGCGGCTTATATCGCCGCTCACTACGAAAAGCCGATCCAGCCGAGAGTATCCACGGGCGAATTGGTGGAAAAACTGGTTGAAATTACCTGCATGACCCACCACACTCGGATGGCTTTCTCGGCGACGCACACTCACATCCACGCCCTATTTTATTGTCTGAGAATTCACAAAGGTTTTTCGGGCGGCGTCTTTAAGACTAGGACGCGCATGATGAGCGCGATGGCTGACAGACCGATTCTGGATCCGGGCGGATTTGAAACCGATCGCTTTACAAATCGGATGCTTCAGCTGGAAAAAGAAGATTGGACGCAGAAAAGCGCCAAAGAGATTTCCGACGCTTTCGGACAAGGAACTTCTTATGTCTACAACTCCCTGCCTTTCAGCTATGCCTTCTTCTTGAAAGCTCCGGACAGCATTGAAACTTTGTATGAAGTGGTCAGCGCCGGCGGAGATACCGACAGTAACGGCTCAATCGTCGGCGGACTGCTCGGCGCGCTCAACGGCAAATCCATTTTCCCAAAACACCTCATTAACGGACTCTGGCAGAAAGACCGAATTCTGGAAACTGCCAGAAAATTCTGCGAACGATTTGACGCGAAAGGTGATCCCGATCCACGTCCGGATGAAGATGCCAAAGACTAAAATCTATCGAGTCGTAAAGAACGGCTTAATCGTTGAAAGTCTTATCCCCGGAAAATATGCTGGATGGAAACCGGGAAAAATCTTCGGCCGGCTGGATTGCAAATCCGGCATGAGAATGAAAAAAGAAAACCGGGTTTTCTTTTTAAACTGGGAAGATGCCATCAATGCCGGATACCGACCGTGCAAAAACTGTAAACCAACCGAGCGCCCATAGCTTATGTGCTCGGTTTTTCTTTACTAATACATGATCCGGTGATACCCTAGAACCAGTCCAAAGAAAAGGAGTGAGTCTGATGGCGGACAAGCGCGATAAGATGTGGGGGCGACCGGTTTCAAAGGAAGAGGTACACCATGCGCTAGGAAATGTCGCGACCTGGGAAGCTGATTCCAGAAAATCTGCCTTATATGGCAACCTGCGTTACCACAACCGACTCTATATGGATGGAATTGTAAACTACTTGGAATACCTAGAGAAATCTCTAGAAAACCCGCGCGGCTCGAATACCGGATTAGTTTCCGAAGAGGAGAACAAGAAAATCAAGGAAGCCGTAAACGCGGAAACCAGGAAAGAGATAGAAAAGTACAAAGCTCTTTTGAAGAAGTTTCTGAGTGGGAAAAAGAAATGGATTATCATCAATCCGGTCTACTAAAGACCGGGTTTTTAATTGACCCAGCTGAGCTGGGTTTGATTAATCTTCCGCGAGATGCTATCTTGTAGCAAGTTCTAGAAATGGAAGGGAGAGGCTAGATGCCCGCCCTAAGTGATGAGCAGGTGAAAAAAGTTTGCGCCCTTGGCAACGGAGAAAAAACTTGCAGCTTTCTGATGCTGTCGCCTGACGGATTTGAATGCGCCAAGAAAACCGCGATTGAGGCAATGATTAATCAGCGCCGCGACGCGGGCACGATGAACGCCAAGGGAGATAACTGCTCCGGCCCACCGAATTTCGCCATGGGAAAAGACTAGGTTGGATATTGAAAACCGCCAAATGGCGGTTTTGTTTTACCTATTCAATTTAGCCGAATGATATTTCGGCACGATTTTCAGTGCCAAAATCAAGGCAAAAATAATTGCGAAGCCGCACATAATGGAGGCGAGCGCCTCGCGCGTGGCGGGAGAAATCACGAAAATGACTC
>CAZJFE010000052.1:0-3209 GCA_964545345.1 uncultured Candidatus Saccharibacteria bacterium
TCTCTGCCATCAATTCTCCAACAGTTAATGCCACCTCCACCTCTTTATCTATCAATAAACTGAGTTATGCCAATAATCCGGTGGTTATTGATACCATTGATTGGATTGCCCGAATCAAGAAAGGATCGGGTTCCGCCATTCCGATTACCAGCGACTATGTGACGGTCCAAAATCTATTGTTCCATCAGTTCAGTTTTTCCGGCCGCCCCGCGATAAAAGTCAGCGGAACTTTATACAATAGCTACAGCTCAACTACCGTTGATCTGGATTTTGTTGTGCTTACTCAATGAATAAAACATTACTCATAAAACAGCAGTCCGGTTATATCGCGATTACCATGTCTATTGTGGTAACGATCTTTCTTTTGGTGCTGGCAACTTCTTTGGGGTCATCTAATTTGTTTACCCGAAGTAGCGTGACCGATTTTTACTCTAAGCAATCTAGCTATTTCCTCGCCCGTTCCTGCTTGAACCACGCCCTGCTTCAACTGGCCGACGTTCCAAGTTACACCGGCAATGAGACTATTTTCGTATCAGATCAAACCTGTACGTTGTTGACTATCACGGTAGCCGGAGAAAACACCGTTATTAGCGCCGAAGCGCAATCCAATAGCGCGGCAACGAATTTACGACTTACGGTCAATACCCAAACTTTATCCACAGTTTCTCTTGAAGAGGTAGCCAGTTTTTAGTTGATTTTGGTATAATTAGTGAAGGTTAGTTTTTACTAGCAAATTCAAAGGTCGGTGTTTTTATTTAAGATATATTATGAAGAAAAATTCTGGTTTTACCTTAATTGAATTGTTGGTCGTTATCGGCATCATTGCTATTTTGGCGGGTATCGTCATCGTGGCTTTGAACCCGGCTCGTCAGTTCGCTCAAGCTCGCAACACTCAGCGCAGCGCTAACGTGAACGCGATTTTGAACGCGGTTAGCCAAAGACAGGCGGACAACCGCGGTGTCTGGGCTACCTCTGGCGATTGCGCGGCTTTGCCGACCAGCACCAGCACAATTAGCACGGCCGGCGGCTCCTCAACTTACAATTTAGTTGAGTGCGTTGTTCCGACCTTCATTGCTAGCTTGCCGTATGATCCTTCCGGCGGCAGTTATACCAGCGATGCCAGCTACGATACCGGTTATGAAATCGTAAACTCCGGCGGCCGGGTTACGATTAATGCCAAGTACGCTGAAACCATCGCCGGATCTGCTTCCAGCACGATCTCCGCGACTCGGTAGCAGTAAACAAAAACTCCCCATTGTGTAGGGGAGTTTTTGTTTTAGGGCTTAAGCCAGTGCTTTAGAATTACCGCTACGGCCTTCAAGCCATCAGTCCAGCGGATCTTTTTTCCTTCAGCGTAGTCGCGCCCATAGTAGGAGATGCCAACTTCGTAAAAACGCCAGCCCTTTTGGGCAAGCTTTATAGTAACTTCCGGCTCAAAACCAAAGTCGGTTTCTTCTAAGGCAATGGAATCAATCGCTTTCTTTCTAAATACCTTATAGCAAGTTTCCATGTCGGTTAAGTTTAGATTGGTGGCGATGTTGGTTAGGAGAGTTAAAAAGCGGTTACCGACATAATGCCAAAAAAACATTACCCGGTGCGGATCGGAGCCGACAAAACGGGAACCATAGACCACGTCGGCCTGGCCGGTTTCAATTGGTCTGAACAGGCGCTCATATTCTTCCGGGTCGTATTCTAGGTCAGCATCCTGGATCAAAACTATTTCTTGGGTGGCGTTTTTAATGCCGGTGTGAATCGCGGCCCCCTTGCCGGAATTTCTTTCATGGCGGATTATCTTAACGTTCTTGGCTTGGTAAGTTTTTAAAAATTCTTCAGTGCCATCATAAGAAGCATCATCCACGATGATGATTTCCGCCGGTTTTTGTTTTTGCACTTTATCTAAAATCAAAGGCAAGGTCGCCTTTTCATTAAAAACCGGGATGATGACTGAAAGTTTCATAATTTTATTTAGAGAATTTTAAATACGGCGTCGTAATCTGTCTCAAAAGCCATTCTGAATTCCGGGGCGCCGCTTAGATAATCAAAGACTTTCGGATTGCGGGTCTTTTCCACCAAAATATACGACGCATTGAAGTCTCTTTTCAAGACCTGAGATGTTGGCTCCACTTCTTCGGCCGTGCATCTAATCTTCCCGCAGGTGTGGCTAGTGCCGGCGTCAATCGCCAAAAAGTGGGTTTTCCAATAAAACGCGGGGTTGTAAGCGTACTCAAAAATCGGATCCATGCCGTTAATGAAGTAGTTGTGCTGATTCCAGAAGAACAGTTGAGCAAAGCGATCCCAGTGAATATTAAAAACTATTTCTTCCGGTTGGGTGTTCTGAGTCAGCCATTGCCCGACTTCTTTATAACGATCCACGCTAAAGGTAGTTGCCTGGTAGGAATCAAAGCGATACATGGTTTTAAAAGGCATATAAGCGAGCACGATAAAGGCGACGATCATCAGAGCGTAATGATACCAATCCAGCTTGATAATCAGAGATTTCACGTGCGTGAATACCAGTCCGACAAATAAAATAGCGAAAGCGACGAATATTTCATTGGATCGGCGGGCTACGCCAAAAGTCAGCAGGAAGAAGACTCCGGCCAGAGCCAGACTGGCAATAACCGGAGATTTAAGTTCCGGCGACATGGATTTCCAGCGCTTTTGCCAGACTAGCCAAAGAATAAATCCCGCTCCCATTAAAACTAGGGTGGTGATCGGGATCAGCTGATCAACGAAGTTTTCCCAAACAAATGGCGTTAGTTCCCGGCCGAAGCGGATCGGCAGTTCGCTTTGTTTCTCAAAAAGTAGTTTCACTACCTGCACATAAGCAAGACGCGCCGCTCCCAGCGGATTTGGGCGGAGTAGGAGACCGGTCAATAATCCCAATCCGGCGGCGATATATTTTCTGATCGCCACGTCCTGTTGATGCATGAATTCCGCGGTGGAAATGATCGCGATGATTAAAATAGCCATCCAACTTAAAGAGAGGTGGATCCAGGAGATGGCCGCTGAAAGGAAGAAGATTATAAATTTTGATCTGGAAGTTTCTTGCGTGACCAAATAAACGAAAAGCAAAGCGCTTAATCCTAGCGAAAAAGGATGCGGCCGGAGCATGGTTAGGCGGTAGAGCAGATCAGCGGACGACAGCAAAAATATTGTTAACCAGAGCATTGGCCATTTGATTTTCAGTTTCAAAAGAGCCAGGAAGA
>CAZJFE010000053.1:0-3186 GCA_964545345.1 uncultured Candidatus Saccharibacteria bacterium
TATAGCATTAAGGTTCAGTTAATCAATATCACCTACCGTTATTTCTCCGGAGGCAGGTTGGTTGGGCCGTTCACCGATGGCTCGCCGGCCGGGCCTTGGAAATCCGCCGCGGACTTTTTTTGTGGAGCCGGGAAACCGGTCAACACGTAACTGGCGACCAAAAAGATAATTACTATCAACACGAACGTCACTTTGAGTACGCTTTTCATATTGGTATAGTCTTGTGTTTTTCGCAATCTGTCAAATTTGAAAACGAAATAATCGAGGGATCCAGCGAAGCGACAAGGCAGCCGTAAACTCTACGGCAACGAGGAGCGACAAAGGGAGCGCCGATTATTTCGTTTCCCCGCGGGCAGGTCAATTTTTGAAAAATTCTTTGTTGCTTAACCTTGAAATAGGGTTTATTCCTGCGGTTTCGCGTCGCGAATTTTTTCAAAAATTGGCTCTGCCAAATTGACAGCTTGCGGAAAATACAAGACAGTTAATATAATACAGCGAATAGAAAAACCAAGCAACTCATATGAAAAATATCGCTTCCAGCATCTTTTGGGCAATCGTCACTTTAATGGTGATCTCGGTGGCCTTTTCATTTTTGATGAATACCGCGCCCGAGAAAGTTAAATTAAGCATTAACGAGCTGGTTGGGAAGATTAATAAAGGTGAAGTGGCGAGTATTGAAGTTAACGGCAATGATTTGGCGGTGAAGCTGTCCAATGGGGAAGAGGCGACGAGCCGAAAAGAGTCCGAGTCCGGGGTTTCCGAGACTTTGAGGAATCTGGGCGTGGATCAAAAGGCCTTGCAGGCGGTGTTGGTGTCCGTAAAAGATGAATCCGGATTCAAATTTTGGGCCGGTATTTTAATTCCGACTTTGCTACCGCTGATTATTATCGCGGTGATGTTTTGGATGATTTTCCGGCAGGCGAAAGGTGGCGCTTCCCAGGCATTCAGTTTCGGCAAGGCTAACCTTCGAATGTTCGCGCCATTTAAAGACCGGGTTACTTTCAAGGATGTAGCCGGTTTGAAAGAATCTAAGCAGGAGTTGGAAGAGGTTGTGGATTTTTTGAAAAACCCGAAGAAATATCTGGAAATCGGCGCGCGGATTCCTCGTGGAGTTTTATTGATGGGCTCGCCCGGAACCGGCAAGACTTTATTAGCGCGCGCGGTAGCGGGGGAGGCGAATGTGCCATTTTTCCATATTTCCGCTTCCGAGTTTGTGGAGATGTTTGTCGGCGTTGGAGCTTCGCGCACGCGGGATGCCTTTTTAACCGCCAAGAAGGCTTCGCCGGCAATTTTATTCATTGATGAAATTGACGCGGTCGGCCGCGAGCGAGGATCGGGAATGGGTGGTGGTCATGATGAGCGCGAGCAAACCTTGAACCAAATCCTAGTGGAAATGGATGGTTTTGAGCGGAATACTCGGGTAATTGTTTTGGCGGCTACTAACCGGCCGGATATTTTGGATCGCGCCCTGCTTCGCCCGGGCCGGTTTGATCGCCGAGTAGTTTTGGATTTGCCGGATATCAATGATCGGGAAGAAATTTTGAAAATTCATTCTCGGGGCAAGAATTTAGATAAAGGCGTGAATCTTCGGAAGGTGGCCGTTCGCACCCCGGGTTTTTCCGGAGCCGATCTGGCTAATTTATTGAACGAAGCGGCAATTTTCGCGGCTAGGAAAAATCAGCGCCTGATTTCCGAGCAGGACATTCTTGGCTCGGTGGAAAAAGTTATCTTAGGACCGGAGCGCCGCGGCCGGGTGATTTCCGAAAAAGATCGCAAGATTACCGCCTATCATGAAGCCGGACATGCGTTAGTGGCGGCCAGCTTGAAAGACGCCGATCCGGTCCATAAAGTTACAATTATCAGCCGCGGCAACGCCGGCGGATATACTTTGAAGTTGCCGTTGGAGGAGTCACATTTGAAAACGAAGAAACAATTTATGGCGGACTTGGCGATGATGTTGGGCGGGCAAGTAGCGGAAAAATTAGTCTTCGGCGATATCACCACCGGCGCTTCTAACGATTTGAAAGAGGCATCCGAGCTGGCTCGTCGCCTGGTTACTCGCTATGGAATGAGCGATAAGCTTGGTCCTCTAACTTTCGGAAAGAGCACCGAGATGGTCTTCTTAGGAAAGGAAATATCTCACGAGCGGAACTATTCCGAGAAGGTAGCAGGCGAGATTGATGAAGAGGTGAATGGTTTCATCAGTAAGGCGCACGATCTGGCGAAAAAGATATTGAGTTCCCGCAAGAAGGTCTTGGATGCGATCGCGAAAGCTTTGGTCGAGAAGGAGATGTTGGAGCAGGATGAATTTAACGCTTTACTGAAGCCTTTTAATTTGAAGCCGCTGGCTATTTAATTTGTCGGCCCGCATGGATTCGAACCATGAACCGGTCGTGTATAAGACGACTGCTCTGCCGTTGAGCTACGGGCCGTTGGAGTCACTTTACCACACATTAAAGCACGTTTTTAAGTTATTGACAAATAGGGGTAAAGTATGCTAGTAT
This sequence comes from uncultured Candidatus Saccharibacteria bacterium, assembly GCA_964545345.1. GTDB lineage: Bacteria > Patescibacteriota > Minisyncoccia > UBA6257 > WO2-44-18 > JAUSKF01. The sequence goes on from CAZJFE010000053.1 coordinate 2,505, forward strand.
TGCAGGACAATCAGCAACGCGCTGATCATCGCTCTTTACCAAAAATAGGAGGAAAGAAATGCCTAGCCATGCAAGAGAGCGCGCGAGCGATCCCATGCTTGTCGCTCTACTGGATGGTCGGCCGAATCATTCAAAGGGAAATCGGCGACCGAAAGATCGCACAAAACGCGTGACGCTTCTGCCGGGATTTGGCGCTTCGCACGTTCGGTCTAACGGTTCCAAAATTCGCGATGATTTCGCCCGAGAGGAATGGGTTCAAGATTCTCTCGCGAAGATGGGCCTGACGAGGGTAGTCAAAGATAACAAAGTCAGTTATCTCTGGGCGACCGGTTTCGGTCCCAAGGCCCTTCTGCTCACGAAGCAAACCCGAGCTTAAACCCGGCCAGCCAGCCGGGTCAGCGCCGCAGGACATTTGGAGCCAGGCGCGTCCCGCCCTCTTGCCCCGCCATAGGTAAGGCGACGGAAAGGCGCGCACCCCTCCCGCGATCCCGGCACGCTAATAGAAGTTTTACCGCCGGATGGTCGCGTACAAACGGATAGGAGGCGGCCCATGGGCCGTTGCCCCTTCGGTTGAATCGCTAGCCCCACCTAACAGTGGGGCTATTTTTAATCTTGTATTTTAAAGCTGTATGTTATAATATATGCAAACTTTCACCGAAAATGATCAAGTTAGAAACAGAGC
>CAZJFE010000054.1:0-3163 GCA_964545345.1 uncultured Candidatus Saccharibacteria bacterium
CTGCCGGCGGCCATCGGAATTTACTGGTTGACGTCATCGGCGTTTTCAATCGTTCAACAATTAATCATTAATAAGACTTTAAGGAAAAATGACGGAGGAATTCAAAACAAGAGTAAAAACAATCCTGGAACTGCTGGGGCTTAAAGAGCCGAGCATTGATTTCAATGAGGAAAACCGGAAGATAACGGTTTTTATCAACGAAGGAGAGTGGGTCAAGAAGCACTTGCCTTATTTAGTTAACGACTGCGAGCGGATGTTTAATTTGTTAGCAAAGAAGCATGGCATTGAAGCCAATCTGTTCGTGGATATCAATAATTACCGCAAAGAGCGGGAGAATTTAATTGTTGAAATTGCAAAAGCCGCCGCTCGGAAAGTGACGATGACCAAAGCTGAAGTTAAGCTTCCGGCAATGAACTCTTACGAACGCCGACTGATTCATATGGAGTTATCAACCCGCCCGGATGTTAAAAGTGAAAGTATGGGCGAGGGCAAGGAGCGGTACGTAATTGTAAGACCAATATAAAAACCCCCGGAGCTCCGGGGGTTTTTATTAGAGAGAGATGCCGTAGAGCCGGCGGTCTTGGCCGCTCAAGACTATCAGCGCGTCCCCGTTTTTCTCAACTTTAACGCTCCGGAGACCGCCGCCGATTTGTTCTATTTCGCCGGAGCTGAGCATGGGACTGGCCGAAAGTTGTCTATTTGAACCGGCCGATAGTGAGAAGATTTCATAGATAGTCTCGCTCGCCGATCCCCGGTAATCCCTCATTAGGGCGGCGCGGAAAAACTTATTTTGGTTTATGGCGTATTGGTCCCTAGGAGCACTGCAGTAGATTATTGGCTCTCCTAAGAAGCATTTATCCGGAGCAGTGGAAAGATTGATAGTTGATATTTCATGGTTGTTTTTGTCCGCCAGAGTTAACTTTCCGCCAGCCCACTTTAATAAACGTCCCTTTTCCGGCCACCATTTGAGCATGGATGGGCTCTCCCCCTTTGTAATCAAAGAGAATGTTTTTGTCTTTGAGTCGTAGGACCAAATTATGGTCGGCTGATCAGAGGATGGTTTTTCGTGCAGATGGAAAGTTTCTTCTGTGACCCACTCCACCAACAGATCTTTTTGGTTAATTTTTACCACCTCCAAAATCTTATTATTGCGGGTGTCTAGGGTTGCAAGTTGGCTTACGCCGCCATTGTTTTTCAAGAATACGATTCTATTATTGAGGATGGGATGCCAGTCCGCGGATGTGATACCGGCTGGCAGAGCGCGAAATTCTTTCTTTCCTATCTCAAAAATTGAGAAAGACGGCTGATTAGGATGACCGAATTTAATGATCACAGATGAGCCATCCAGCGAGGGGTTTATTGAACCGAGTTCCGGTATCGGCTGTGAGGTTACGGAAACCGAAGTTGCCGGACTCAATCCTACCCTAATAATTTGCCCGCTCGGGGCGATGGAATAAATGTCTTTTGAGGCCTTGTGGATCCAGAAGTCAAAGACCGGATCCAAAGTCAGGGTTCTCGTGCTTGCTTTCTCCGCGTCCGGACCACCGATATTATTGTTGTTTGGATTAGGAGTTGCGATTCCTCCGGCAAAGATTCTCCAAGCGAAATAAGTGGCGACGGCCGCTACCGATACTACTAGGACAATTGTGGTTACTTTTTTAAGCATCGTATTTTGGGGATTACCCACCAGCGGCTTGCTGGGCCAATAAAGTAGCCAGCGCCGCTTGAGCAATAGCAACTTGTTTTAGTTGGGCTTGCCACTCATTATACGCAGCCCGCGCGGCTTCCGTGTAATAAAGGGCGGTGTCTACGTCTGCTGTGGTGGTCCGTTTATTGAGATTGTCGTATTTTAGGAATAAGTCTTCCGCCTTCAAGCTCTGGATCTGTAGTTCGATCTGCGCGCGCGCAATTTTATTAGCGAGCGTGCTGTCTGGTATTGATGCCTTTGCCTTTTCCGCGTCCGCAATTTCTTTGTCAATTTCTATTCTTCGTTGCGATTGAGATTTTCGCTCATTATCTATCTGATCAATGGCTTTCTTCTGGTTGGCAAATTCAAAACTCCTATTTTCCAGTCTTGTAAGGGCATCAAGTTTTAGGTTAGTGAGATCCGGGCTGATTATATTTAGAATCATAGTGGCTCCCAGAAGCATCACGACGCCGATTATGGCATTGATGATCATATCTCTGGCGTCGGCCGTCGCGGCGATATTTCCAGCCGAAGTCGCCCATCTCAAGCCGGCGAAAACGATTACCGCCATCGCCACCAACAAACCCACGCCAATGCCAAAGTTGTACAAAGTGGCGATGTATTTTAAAGGGTTGGTCTCAGAAGCTGAGGCGCATTTCTCTACCCCCAATGCTAGACAAGGTATCGGCACAATTAATTTAAAGTTTGGGCTCGCCGGCGCCGGCGCCTTCAATTCCGCCGCTTGTTTTCGCAATTCCGCGGCCCTCTCCTCACAGAACTTTATAGTTTTAGTTTCCTCTTCGGTTAGAGTTCCTTTTGCTTTTAGTTCCGCCACTTCTTTCTCACACTCCGCGGCTTCTGCTTCCAAAGCTGCTACCGCTTCTTTGTTGAATGCAGCATCAGCTTTATTATTCAGTGTAGTAGCTAGTTCACGGCGCAATTTAGCCGCATCAATGTAGCTGTTGTAGCTCATCTCGACTTCAGCGTAAGGACGTTTTCCGATGGGGTCGCTGAATGGAACCGAGTCCAATATTGCTTTTTCCCGGCGGGCGTAGTCTTCAGCCTCAAGAGCATCTTCTTCCATTGTTCTGGCGGCTACCCTTAGCTCTTCTTCTGTGGCTGTATCAGATTTTGCAAGCTTTTGGATCTCGGCAAATTTACCGGTATCAAAGAGAGTGGACAGCGCGAAGCTGGATGAAGTCAGAAGAAGCGTTAGCGCTCCGGTGGTCAGAATTATTTTCTTTATCATTTTCTGAAAATTATAGTTTTGCTGGCAATCTCGGTGGATTTCTTGGAATTACTGGCAGTGGCCTGAATAACGATTTCACTGTTAGTAGGAAAACTAGACGTATCAACCTCCAGAGCCGTGGGGCTCTCTACTGAGCCGCTGGTGGGCCGTCCATTAGCAGACCAAGAGATGATTAATTCATTAATGTTTTTGACATTAAAAAAGTATGGGAATACTTCAAAAATTGT
>CAZJFE010000055.1:0-3141 GCA_964545345.1 uncultured Candidatus Saccharibacteria bacterium
CGCATCATTGCATTGCAATGTATTCCGGCTTTCGCTCCTTTATTAATCCCAATTTTGAAGCCAGGTAACCAACGTCCTCAAAATCCAAAGCCAGATAAAGTTGATTTTTAAGGTCGGCGCTTTCCGCCCGAGTCAGGTCAACGGTCCGCAATTCCTGCCTCAGGGCATGGTTAAGCTGAACATTCCGGTTATAGGCCAAAATGTTTAGACCTGCTGTGACCAAAACTAATGCCAAGACAAAATAGAGCCAGCGGTTGGCGAGGAAGTTATTTTTGTTTGGTTCAATGATGGTCATCTTTGTTTTGGTCGTTAGTCGTAAGTTGTTAGTTGTTAGTCAAAATGGCCGCCCTTAATTTCGCTGAGCGCGAACGAGGATTGACCCGAATTTCCTCCTCGGTTGCTTCAATCGGTTTTTTCGTCAAAATGGTTACCTTCCCCTCTTTGGCGTAATCACGAAAATAATTTTTAACAATTCTATCTTCCAAGGAATGAAAGGAGATGATCGCTACTCGTCCGCCCGGTTTGAGGATTTTGAATATATCCTTTAAAACTTTTTCCAAATTCCCAAGTTCGTTATTGGCGTAAATCCGGAGCGCCATAAAAGTCCTGGTCGCGGGATGAATCCGGCCCCGTTCGTAATTCCAGGGGATTGCCGATTTAATCGCCTCAGCCAAATCAAAAGTAGTTTCTATGCTCCCCTTCCTGACCCGGTTCTTGATCGCCCGGGCAATCAGACGGGCATATTTTTCCTGGCCGAAATGGCGAATGATTTCCGTCAGCTCCTGCTCGGTCAGTTCTTTTATAATCGTGCGAACCGGTTTTTGGTTAACGTCGTAAATCATGAACAGCGGTTCATTGATTTGAAAACTGAATCCTTTGCCACCGCCCAGTTGCTCGGAAGAAAAACCGAGATCCAACAAAAGACCATCGGCCTTACCAAGTTTTTTCTCCTTGAGAATCTGCGCTAAGTCCGCGTAGTTCTCTCCGGTTTTTTCCCAATCAATCGCTAGCACTCTCCCCTTAGCTCCGATCTTTTCCTGGATCGCTCGCGTATGTCCGCCCGCGCCATAGGTTCCATCAATCAAGAAAGCTCCGGGTTGCGGATCAAGCGCTTGCAGAACTTCTTTTAGTAAAACGCTGGTGTGAGTGGTGGTCATGTTAAATTCCTAATTCCCCCAGTTTTTCAGCAATGTCGTCGGAAGAGGCTTCGGTTTTGGATTTATAAGATTTCCAATTGGCTTCGTCCCAAATTTCAATGCGGTCATAAAGACCGGCAAAAATCGCCTGCTTCTTTATTGAGGCGTACGCTCGCAAATATTCCGGAATTAAAATTCTTCCCTGATTATCAAATTCCACTTCGCTGGCGCCGGCCAACATCAAACGCGCGAAGGCGCGGGAATCGGATTTCATAAAAGACATCCCGGCGATTTTAACGGTAAGTTTTTCCCAACTTTCTTTTGTAAATACGAATAAGCAATGATCCAGTCCGCGGGCGATAATTGCTCCATCACCAAGCTTCGGCCGAAACTTCGCCGGCAAAGCCACGCGTCCTTTTGTATCTAAACTATGTGTGTATTCTCCAATAAACATTTGAGCTTAACTTATCCCCTGATTCGGCGGTTATCCCCACCTTTATCCACTTTTCACCACCGTAACTTAAATATAGCTTAAAATAAGCTCACGCAAAACCCACTTTATCCCCTGTTGGGTTTTATAAATAAAAACCGAGCATATGAAAGATATGCTCGGTAAATTTTGGTTAGACTCTGGAACTGTTTCCGTCAAGGATACGCTGAAGACCTTCCATCCGCCGTTTCATCTCATCTCGGTTGCGAGTCTTAAAGGCGCGAGCGGATTCTCCGATTAGAAGAATATCGTCCTCGGACTCATCTCCACTTTCATCAGCGTGCAATAAGATGGAATTATCATCAAAAGCAGAAAAAGAATGATATTCACATCCATTAATATCAAAATTAGAATCAAGGCCCTCTAGAAACTGAACGACGTCGTCGCTATCAACAGCTTCACGACTCAGAAGAATGACCACGCTACCACGATTGAAAAGATTGTTGGACGGGTTCACGATGAACATCTGGCCTCCTCTTTCCTCAACGGGGTTTGGGAACTTTCGGGATTTTGTCACTCTGGAAAGGATTAATCAATTGTTCAATAAATTCCTAAGTTCTCGCTCAAGCTCGGATTGAACCTTACCAATGAGAAATTTTATCAAGATCGGCAGATCAGTAATCACCCGCACGCCACCGGCGGGAAATTCAATTTTGCCGCTCATACTGATTCCGATCACTTTGCACTTCAGAACGCACGATCCATCAACCTGCCAAACTTCTTCAAAGCATTTAATATGATCCTGATATTTCGTAGACTTCTCAGAAATCAACTTCTTGATCCTACCTCTGGCTTCCGCCTCGGGAAGACCGTGCGGAAAAGTGCGATCTATATCCATGATCTTCTCCAAACAGCTGACGCTATTTTAAAATAAAATTCAAGAAAAATCAAGATGTAAAGCGTTGCAAAAAATGACCCGGCATACTATAAATTAACAGATCAAGCGCCCTTAGCTCAGTGGTAGAGCGTTCCATTCACATTGGAAAGGCCGCAGGTTCGATCCCTGCAGGGCGCACAAATTAGCTCAAACAGTTCTCTCGCATCACCAAAGCTCTTTTTGCCCGCACAAATTTTAAGCCCCGATTGCTCGGGGCTTTTGATTACGAAACCAGTTCCTTTTCCTGGGACATCTGAACTGCCGCCCGGATAATCGCCTGCTGGCGCAACTCCTTCATCTGACACTGCTGGCATTCCTTGCCGGGATTCGTACGTCTCAGTAGGGCTTGGCAGTCCTGATGCTTGCAACGCCGGCCGGCCGGATACACCTTCGCGAGCTTTGCATTACGCAAATCAATGTGAGACCTCTGGACTCGCCCGATGCGACGCGTCCAATCCTTCTTCAAAACCGAACCTTCACTGGGCAGTCGGAACGACATGCCTATTCTCCTAAATGTAGTGGGAAGTTAACTGGTGAGATTATACAAACTAGGTAACTAATTGTCAAACCGCGCCCAGCGAGGTCAACTAAAAAGACCCCTTTCGGGGGTCTTTTTAGTGAGCTTATTTCAGCTCCAC
>CAZJFE010000056.1:0-2904 GCA_964545345.1 uncultured Candidatus Saccharibacteria bacterium
ACATTAAAACCAACGCGCAGGTTGATTTGATTACTCCCGATGCCAAGATTGCTACTTTGACCAGCAAGACTTCCGAATTGGACGTTGAGATTACTGTTGAGAAGGGTTTGGGTTATGTGCCGGTGGAATCTCGTCGCAGTGAGAAGTTACCGATCGGCGTGATCGCCTTGGACGCGCTATTTTCCCCGGTCTCTAAGGTCAACTTTGTGGTTGAAAACATGCGGGTTGGCGAGCGAGCTGACTACAACCGGCTTCGGCTGGTTATTGAAACCGATGGCAGTTTGACCCCGTCTTCCGCGCTTCGCAAAGCCAGCAATATTTTGCAGGACCATTTCGTGAAAATTTCCGGAGTGGAAGTGAAAGAAGTGGAAGCCGCGCCGGCCGCCGAGGAAGAGGGAGAGAAGAAAGCCAAGAAGGCCACTAAGAAGAAAAAGAAAGAAGAATAGAAAAAATATTTAAACGTTTAAATACCAAAGATATCCTCCATGGCAAAACACGGGCGAAAATTTAATCGTAAGGTTGGTCGTCGAAAGTCTTTCCTTCAGGGATTGGCCAATAATTTGATTATGAAAGAAAAGATTTCCACGACCGTGGCGCGCGCCAAGGAAATTCGTCCAATGGTGGAGCGAATGGTGAGCATCGCTAAGAAACAGCAGTTGGCTTCTTTGCGTTCTCTAATCGCCAAACTTCCGAAAGAAGCGGCCTCTAAGCTTTATTACGAGATTTCGCCGAGATATCAGTCGCGCGCCGGCGGTTATTTGCGGATTACGAAATTAGGTAAAGCCCGCAAGCGAGATGCCGCTCCGATGGCGGTGATTGAATTTGTTCAATAATTGAATTAGAATCTTTAAACATTTATGGAGCACGTCATTGACGCTAAAAATCAACGGCTTGGAAGACTCGCTTCCCAGATCGCCCAAATTTTACAGGGTAAGCTTCATGCCGATTACGCTCCGAATAAGGAAGGCAAGGATCGGGTAGTGGTAAAAAATGCTTCCCAAATTGTGGTCTCCGGAAAGAAAGCGACTCAGAAGGTTTATTACCATCACACCGGTTATATGGGTCATTTGAAAGAGAAAGTTTATAAAGACGCTTTTGAGAAGTCTCCCGAGAAGGTTTTGGTCTTGGCCGTTAAACGGATGTTGCCTCAGAATTTTTTGAAACAAAAACGGCTTAATCGTTTAGTAATTGAGAAATAGAACTATCATGGAAAAGGAAAAAGCAAAAACAAATCGTTATTTTACCGCTCGCGGCGGCCGGAAGACCGCTAATGCCTATGCCCGGGTTTTCATCGGCAAGGGTATTTTAGTTAACAATAAAGATTACAAAGATTATTTTAAAACGGTCCGAAATCAGAGCGTGGCTTTTGGCTCTCTGGAAACTTCCGACATGAAAGCTAAGATTGGCGCTACGGTCACGGTTGCCGGCGGCGGTATTAACGCGCAGGCGGACGCGGTGCGTAACGCAATCGCCCGGGCGTTAGTGAATATGGAGCCGGAATTGCGCAAAGTTCTTAAAGTTGCCGGATTTTTGAAACGCGACGCTAGAATGGTAGAACGGAAGAAATACGGACTTAGAAAAGCTCGCCGCGCTCCTCAATGGGCTAAACGTTAAACTTTGCTTAGCGTTATGCGCTCCCAGAAATTTATTTTCTATTCCTTGGCCGCCTTATTGGCGGTCTTGGTTTTTCTTGAGTATTTCGACATGGTTGTTTACGACGGCCTGGATAGTTTGCGGCCTTGGTATTACGACATGACCGAGCATTTCATTGGCGGTTTCATTGTTGCCGGATTCTTTCTGCATTATGCCTATGCCAGACAGCTGGATCAGTTTCCACGTAAATTTTGGCTGGCGGTTTTAACAGCGGCGGGTTTCGTGGCCTTCATCGCGGTCTTTTGGGAGTTCTTTGAATTTTCCGCCAACGTCATCGGACAGGTTCCACAAAATACTTTGTCTGACACGATCAAAGATCTCGCGATTGGTTTGTTTGGATCAGTCGTTGGGTCTCTTTTGATCCTGCCGAAAGTTTTGAGAAAATAATTTTAAGCCGTATACTTTATGAGATGAAATCCCGTTAGAGACAGCATGATGTATTATGTTTACGTTCTGCGCAGTATAAAGGACAATCGTTTTTACACGGGGCATACTGACGATCTACGGAAGCGCTTACAAGAACACAATGGTAAACAAAATTTTTCCACCAAACACAGAGCACCATTCAAACTTATTTACTATGAAGCCTGTTTGCATATCACTGATGCAAAGTCGAGAGAGAAATATCTTAAGTCTGGCATGGGTAAACGCTACCTCAAAAACAGGCTTAAGCGCTTCCTGTCTCTAACGGGATGAAATTTCTCATTAAGGGCGGAAATAAATTGACCGGCGAGATAAAATTAGCCGGTGCGAAAAACGCGGCCACTAAAATGTTGGTGGCGTCTCTCTTAACTGCTGAGCCGTGTGTTTTAGAAAATTTCCCCGATATCGGCGATACAAAAATCACCGAAGAGCTTTGTCGTTCCGTGGGGAGTAAGATTTCGCGAGATGGTTCGGTGTTAAAAATTGAAACTCCCGAGATAATCAATTCTAAAGTAGTTTCTCTAACCCGCAGAAATCGGATTCCGATTTTGGCTCTTGGCCCGCTATTGTCCCGGGTGGGGGAGGCGGAGGTTCCGGTGTTGGGCGGTGATCGGATCGGCCCAAGGCCGGTAGACATCCATATTGATGCCTTAACCGCGATGGGGGCGAAGATTGAGACGCTAGATGATCGCTATGTGGCCTCCGCTCCGCAGGGTTTGCATGGGTCCGAAATTCGTTTGCGATATCCCAGCGTAGGTGCTACCGAAAACACAATTTTAGCGGCCGTTTTAGCTAAGGGCCGAACGGAAATTCAAAACGCGGCTACCG
>CAZJFE010000057.1:0-2750 GCA_964545345.1 uncultured Candidatus Saccharibacteria bacterium
GCCAATAACCGGCCGATGGTAGATTTACCAACGCCCGGCATTCCGATCAAAGTAATTCCTTTAAACACGCGGCTTAAGATATCCTTTTTTATACAAGAGCTCGGCGTTCAGAATCGCCACTCCGGCGGCGCCGCGAATCGTGTTGTGTCCCAGTACTACCATCTTGAAACCCAAAACCGGATCTTCACGCAAGCGGCCAACTGAAACCGACATTCCCCCTTCGCGATCACGATCCAACCGGGTTTGGGGCCGGAAACCGTCCTCATGATAGAAAAGCGGATGCTCAGGAGCGCTCGGTAGCTTCAGTTTTTGCGGCTCGCCTTTAAATCCCTTAATTAACCGCTTCACTTCTCCGAGTTTGGCCGGTTTTCGGGTGGAAAAGGAAACGGTCAGGAAGTGCCCATCTTTAGTTGGCACACGGTTACAGTGAGCAGAAATTTTAATATTCGCCAGCTTGAATCCGGATTTTTTTATTTCCCCGAGTAGCTTCAGCGGCTCCCACTCCACCTTCGGCTCTTCGCCGCCGATCTGCGGAATCACATTATCTAAAATATCCAACGAGGGGACGCCCGGGTAACCGGCTCCGGAAATCGCCTGCATGGAAGTAACCATTACCTTACTGATACCAAACTTCTGGTGGATCGGCTTCAAAGCCATCGCCAGCGGCACCGCCACGCAATTCGGATTGGTTACAATAAATCCTTTCCATTTCCGACCCGCTTGTTGTGCGGGAATCGCCGCAATATGATCAGCGTTCACCTCCGGCACCAAAAGCGGCACGTCCGGCTCGGTGCGATAATTTTTCGTGTTGGAAACTACCGGATATCCGGCTTTGGCAAAATTCTTTTCAATTTCACCAGCAACGTTCGCATCCAAACCGGAAAAGACGAAATCGCATTTCAAATTCGCCACCGCGGCGTCCTGAACTTTAATCCCCCGAACGCTTTCAGGAATATCCACCTCCTGCTTCCACCTTCCCGCTACCGCCTCTTCATATTTCTTCCCGGCTGATTCTTTGGAAGCCGCCAATGCCGTAATTTCAAACCAAGGATGATTCTGTAAAAGCACAATAAACTTCTGCCCAACCGTTCCGGTAGCTCCCAAAATACCAACTTTTAATTTTTTGATTTCTTTACTCATAAAGTTGCTCTAAGACTTTTTTAAAATATTCCTTTTCATCACTACCATCTTCTAAACCTTCAATTGTTTCTTTTAATTCTTTGATGCTTTCCAAACCGGTTTGATCCAAAATTTCTCGTTGGTATTCAGATAAATTTTCCGGCTGCTCCGGAGAATTAAAGTTTTCCATTTTTTATTCTTAAAATTCCATTCAGCACCGCCGCCGCCGTAACCGCCGCCCCCGCTCCGGCTCCCCGGATCACCAGAGGATTTTTATAATACTTGGTGTAGATGGCGAAGATATTATCAGCGCCCGATAAGCTAGCCAGAGGATTATCCATCGGAACTTCCTTCAATGAGGCCGCCATTCTTCCATTTTGAACAGTCGCCACATACCTTAATACCGCCTTCTTTGCCTTTGCCTTCCTAATCCGCCCGGCAAAATAAGCATCCGGCTTCACCAAGCTTTCTAATTTTACCTCGGCAAATTCGGCTGGCAAGCCGGTTTCCCTAGCAAGAATCAATAGCTTCCGGCCCACATCCTGACCGCTTAAATCCTCCCGCGGATCCGGCTCAGTATATCCCAAGGCCTTCGCTTGAGCGACCAAATCACTGAACTTCTTTTTCCCGTCAAAATTATTAAACAGGTAGCTAAGGGTGCCGGAAAAGACGCCCTCAATCTTTTTGATTTGATCACCGGCGGCAAGTAAATTTTTAATCGTAGCGATGACTGGCAAACCGGCTCCAACATTGGCGTCATAGTGAAATGATTTCTGATGCGTAACCAGCAGGGAGCGCAGGCCGGTGTATTCTTTGTGAGCCAAAACATTAAACTTTTTGTTCGGAGCGACAATATGGAACCCACTCTTAACTAATTGCGGATACATCTTCGCCACTCTTTCACTGGCCGTACAGTCAACGAAGGCCTTCTCGCCGCTCATTTCCGCCGCCCGCCGGACAAATTCCGGTAGGTTGACCTTCTCGCTCTTTTTTAAATCCTTTTTCCAATTTTTCAAATCAATTCCACTTTCGCTCAAATACATCTTCTCAACATCCGCGATTCCACAAATCTTTAGTTGTAAGTCGTTAGTCGTTAGTTGTAAGTTGATCTGCTTCAACAACTCCCCGCCAACTACTCCCGTTCCCACCAGGAAAACCCGCAGGGACTTGGAATCAAAGAACTCTGCGTGCAAGACGTTGATGGCGGCGTTTTTCTGAGTATCATCCAAAACTAGTGAAACATTCCGCTCCGATCCGCCTTGAGCGATAGCGGAAATATTGATCTTCGCGTTGCCCAAGGAATTAAAAATTTTCCCGGCGATTCCCGGAACTCCACGCATATTGTCTCCGACGACGGCAATGATACTCTGCCCATCTTTCCGCTCAACCGCCACTTTGCCTTTGCGAATATCGCTTTCAAACTCTGCTTTGATCGCCGCCGCCGCGCGATCGGCTTCAGATTTTTTCACCGCCAGACAAATCGTATGCTCGGAAGAAGCCTGAGCAATCAAAACTATATTGGCTTTTGCTTCCGCGGCCGCGTGAAAAACCCGCTCGGCTGTTCCCGGTACGCCCGCTAATTCCGTCCCGCCGACGGTCACCAGCGAAATCCCATCAATCGCGGAAATGTT
>CAZJFE010000058.1:0-2667 GCA_964545345.1 uncultured Candidatus Saccharibacteria bacterium
GAACCATGGTCAACTGCTTAAAAGGCAGCTGCTTTACCATTAAGCTATGGGGGCGTTCGCTTACTTTTTAATAGTATACATTTTACTATATTTCCTGAAATTAGTAAATTCCTTGTAAAAAAATCGGTCTGATATATAATTAAATTCAATTTTAATGAACGCGCGATCTAAGAATTTACTTTTGCTTTTCTGCGTCCTGTTGTTGGGCGCGATGTCGGCTTTTTTTGTTTATCCGAAAGGTTTCGGGAAAAGTTTCTTGCCGTGGAACTTGGGTTTGGATTTAGTTGGTGGAAGTTATTTGGTTTATGAGGTGGATATGGCGGGAGTTGCTCCGGCTGATCGTGGAACAGTTCTGTCGGGCATGCGGGACGTGATGGAGCGTCGCGTTAACGTTTTCGGGGTCAGCGAACCAAGAATTACCACCGCGAAGGTGGGCGAGTCCCATCAATTAATTGTTGAATTGGCTGGCATCAAAGATTTGGAAGAGGCAATCCGTCAAGTTGGCCGGCCGGCTTTATTGGATTTCCGGGAGGTGAAAGTCACCGGAGAGGGAGAGAGCCAGAAAACTGAATTTTTGAAGACTGGATTAACCGGGAAATATTTAGTCAAAGCGCAGGTAGTTTCCAATCAGACTACCGGCCAGCCGATTATCGCGATTGATTTTAATCCGGAGGGCGGTCGTATGTTTGAAGCCATCACCGGCCGGAACATTGGCAAGCCGCTAGCAATCTTTTTGGACGACCAGCTGATTTCTAATCCGGTTGTCCAGGAAGCGATTCAGGGAGGCAAAGCTCAGATCAGCGGCAACATGCCCCAGGATGAAGTTGGTCGCTTGGTTAAGTTGTTTAATGCCGGATCTCTGCCGGCGCCTATGCATTTGATCAGTCAGCAAACGATCGGAGCTTCATTAGGGGCCGATTCTCTGGGGAAAGCGATTACTGCAGGTTTAATCGGAACCGCCGCCATTATAATTTTCATGCTCGGTTATTATCGGGTGATGGGCGCGGTGGCTTCCTTGGCTCTGGTTTTCTACATCGTTTTTGCTCTGGCGATCTTTAAGCTTTTTGGAATCACAATGACTCTTTCCGGTATTGCCGGATTTATTCTATCTATCGGCATGGCGATTGACGCCAATATTTTGATCTTCGCCCGTACTAAAGAAGAGTTGGCTAAGGGGATCTCTCAAGCCGGAGCTCTGGAAGAGGGTTTTCGGCGCGCTTGGCCGTCAATCCGGGATTCTAACGTTTCCACCATGCTCACCTCAGTCATTTTGTATTATCTGACCTCTAGCTTCGTGCGCGGCTTTGCGTTGACCTTACTGCTCGGAGTGTTGGTGAGTATGTTCAGCGCCATTACCGTTAGCCGGATCATTTTGAGGGCTTCAATTAAACAATAAAATGAATATCATTAAACATAGATTTGTTTTCTTATCCATCGCCGCTGTTTTGGTTGCGGCGAGTATCGCCGCCATTGCCTTATATGGTTTGCGTCCGGGAATTGATTTTTCCGGGGGAGTTTCCTGGCAATTGAAATTCACGCAATCCGTCCCAACTTTGGAGCAACTGCAGACGGTTTTCCCCGGAGCGGTAATCACTCCTCAGGAAGGCGGTCAATTTCTGATTCGTTTGCCGGCGGTTGATGACGTTGAGCGACAGCAAATTTTGGCCGCTCTGCATAAGAAATTTGGCGATGTTGAAGAGATGCAATTTCAAAACATCGGCCCCGCGGTAGGAGAGGATTTGAAGCGAAAGGCGATTTGGGCGGTGGGCTTGGTTTTGTTAGCCATTTCTTTGTACGTCGCCTTTGCGTTTAGAAAAGTATCCAAACCGGTCAGTTCTTGGAAGTACGGCATTATCACTCTAATTACTTTGTTCCATGACGCGGTAATCCCGGCGGGAATGTTCGCGGTCTTGGGACGGTTACTAAATTTGGAGGTAGACACCAACTTTGTCGTGGCGATTTTAGTAGTGGTTGGTTTCTCAGTTCACGATACAATCGTGGTCTTTGACCGCATCCGGGAAAATCTAAGAATCACCGGAGGAAATGTTAGCGATTTCAACGGTTTGGTGAATTCCAGCATCAACCAGACTTTCACCCGCTCCATTAACACTTCCCTCACTTTAATTTTGACTTTACTCTCCCTCTACTTCCTCGGCCCGGAAACCTTGCAATATTTTGTTCTGACAATTTTGGTCGGCGTCGTAATGGGAACCTACTCCTCCATCTTCATCGCCAGTCCGTTACTCACTCTCGTAAAAGGATCAACTAAATAGATCCCCGGAGCATAGCCCAACAGCGAATGAGGGCTTTGCAAACTCCGTAAGCAAAGTCGCGGAGGCAGATTTGCTTGGTTCGTTCGTTTAATCTATACGAACGAAAATCTGCCGAGCGCCTAGTGGTGCGTTTAGCCGTTGGAGCTAAACGACACCCGGTTGCTGTAGGAGTTTGACGAAGCCCGAGTGAGCCCTTGCGCTTTTATTGGTTATGTGATAGAATTACCCCCGAAGTGAATTTAAGCGGTTTTTAGCTTTATTTTGGCCTGTTGACCCAGACACCATAACGAGGAGCGTTTCTCGCACGAAATCTGGGAAAACTATTCGTTTGGTGTCCGGGTTGACACCAATAGACCATATATGTTAATCTTGAAGCCGTTAAAGCACCAATAAA
>CAZJFE010000059.1:0-2641 GCA_964545345.1 uncultured Candidatus Saccharibacteria bacterium
GAAATCTTCTGGATGTGACGGATTTTATCTACCGGTATATTCATTTCAATGGCGATCTCTTCCGCCAACGGCTCGCGGCCCAATTCCTGCAAAAGGCGTCGTTTAGCCTGCGTGTATTTAGAAATTGTCTCCACCATGTGCACCGGGATACGAATCGTGCGCGATTGATCGGCTAAAGCGCGGGTAATCGCCTGGCGGATCCACCAAGTAGCGTAAGTAGAAAATTTAAAACCGCGGCGATAATCAAACTTGTCCACCGCGCGGGAAAGTCCGATGTTTCCCTCCTGCACCAAATCCAAAATGCTCAAGTTCGGAGAACGATTCACGTAACGCTTCGCGATGGAAACCACCAAACGGAGGTTGGCTTGGATAAAATGCCGGCGGGCCTCCTGATCCCCTTTTTCAATCCGCTTGGCTAACTCTCTCTCCTCCTCTCCTTTCAAAAGCGGGGTGCGACCGATTTCTTTCAAATACATCTGCACCGCGTCCGGCAGATGTTCACCCACCGTGGCTTCTTCCAATTCTTTCTCACTAATCTCTTCCTTCGGAAGTTCAATCAGCTGATTAGTTTCCACCACTTTGATATTGGCTTCTTCCAACTTGTCGTAGATCTGCTCTAGGAAAGAAATATCCTCCTCAATTTTTGGGAAATAATTCAAAACCTCGCCGTCGGTCACAAAACCGCGACTCCGGCCACGCTCTATCAAGTCGCTAAGCGCCTGAAGATCAACCTCTTTTTTCAGCTCTTTCTTGCCCTTAACCGGCTTCCCGGCCTTGGATTTTTTAGATGCCCCGGCTTTCTTCTTTGCCGGCTTCTTAGCGGCTTTCTTAACGGGCTTTTTTTTAGCTTTAGTGATTTTTTTCTTTTTCTTCATATTAATCTGGGAGTCCTAAACCAAAGTGGCCGGTTTTTCTAAATTTTGCATGTCTTTCATCACTTTGTCAAAGCCGGAGAGCGCTGCCGATAAACCCGGCTCATCATTTTTTTGCTCCGCCATTTTAATCGCCCAGAGCAATTCCTGCTTCTTCCCGCGTAAATTCTCTATCTTTAATTGACGGAAAAGCTCCGCCAATTCCTCTTTCGCCTTGATCGCGTCCGAAGTTAGCTCAATTCCGGAACGAAGATTAATCATATCGGCAATCGGTTGAACCTCCGCTCCCAAAATCACCGACTTGGGATCCAAATGATAGCCCAACACCTGACGATAAACTTCCGGCATCTCCTCCGACTGACCCTTCGCCAAATCCGAGAACTCGCGATAATTCATCACCAAAGTAATAATCCGTTGGCCAATCAAATCCTTACGGGACAAATTCGGCATCGGCGGCTTCGGCGCTTCTTCGGCCGACTCGGCGGCAACCGGCACCCTTATTTCCGGAATGGCCGCCGCTTCTTCCTGCAACACAGGCACATCAATACCAACCCGATTGGAAATTTCTTTCAGCCAATAATCCCGCTCCACCGCGCTGGAAATATTCTTCACTTTCGCCAAAACCGCCCGGACATTCTTTTTCAAAAGCTCACTTCCCCTGTCTTGATATTTAATATTGGAAAGCTGGTACCGCTCCATCAGATATTCCATCGCCGGCGCGGCTTCGGCGACCAACTTGGCAATCATTCCCGGTTGGGCTTGGGCGATGTCCGCCGGATCTTTCACGGCCAGCTCCGGAGCAACTTTAATCACTTTCACGACAAAATCCGCGGCATTAGCCATATCAATTGTTCGTTCGGCGGCCATCTTACCGGCTCCGTCTTGATCAAAAGAGAGCACCAGTGAGTCGGCGCTACGGCGTAGACTTTTCAGATGCTCCGTAGTCAACGCCGTCCCGGACGTTGCTACTAGGTTTTTCACTCCATCTTGCCAAGACATTATCAAATCCATCTGCCCCTCCATTAAAACCGCGGTCTTAGTCTCCCGGATAAAGTTTTTAGACTTATGCAGTCCGTAAAGGAGTTTGGATTTCTGGAAAATCGCCGTTTCCGGTGAGTTGACGTATTTCCCCAAATTCTCCGACTCAAACCCCGGCATAATCCGCCCGGTGAAAGCGACCACTTTCCCAAATTGGTTGTATAAAGGAAACATGATCCGATTGCGAAAACGATCGCGATAAGTCCCCCTCTCTGTCTTCAGCGACAACCCGGCCTTCTCAATCGCCTGGATCGTCAGCCCTTTGCCTAATAAAAAGCGGGTCAGCGCTTCAATCTGATCGGTGGCAAAACCAATCTCAAATTCGGCGATCGTCTCCGGCTTTAGCCCGCGGGCGGCGAGATAATCACGGACCGGCTGGGTGATTTGCGACTGAAAGAATTCCTTAGCCAACTGATTGGCCTGATACAAAATCTGGATCGCTTTTTGATCCGGGCCCAAACTCCGAGCGATTTCTATACCGGCTTTTTCCGCTAATATTTTCAGCGCGTCAAAAAACTCTATATTTTCATAGCGCATCAGGAAGCCAAAAATGTCTCCGCCGAGACTGCAACCAAAACAGTGCCAAATCTGCCGATCCGGCGAAACGATAAACGAGGGGGTTTTTTCTTTATGAAACGGGCAATTACCCTTTAGATTTTTCCCGGCGGGAGTAAGCGACACATAAGAACGGATAAAATCGGCGATATCCAACTTTTCTTTTATTTGCTGGG
>CAZJFE010000060.1:0-2543 GCA_964545345.1 uncultured Candidatus Saccharibacteria bacterium
TAAGATGCGCCAACAACATCTTTCCGTGAGTGAGATAAATTAAAATATTCTTCGCCCGCCGGCGAACTTCAACGAACTTTTCTCCTTTAACAAAACCCTCAAAGGCCGCCACGTGTTTATGGGCAACCTTGACGCGCGACTGATCCAGCGGATCTTTGATCATTTTCGGCCAATCAAACCAAACACCGGTAATTTTCCGACCGACGATTTTCTTATTCAGGTCGTTAACAACCGTTTGGACTTCCGGTAATTCGGGCATGGTGATTTTTACAATTCTGACCAATTCTTACCAATAGCGCTATCTACTCTTAACTCAACATCTTTCAGTTTATAAGCGCCTTCCATAATCTTTTTTATTTCCGGCACCACCTCTTCTACCATCTTATCGTCCACCTCAAAAATTAGTTCGTCGTGGATAGATAGAAGCAGTCGGGCTTTGCCTTGCCATTTCTTTTTCTGAATCAGCTCCTCGCCTCTAATCATCGCCAATTTAATAATATCAGCGGCCAAACCTTGAATAGGCATATTAGTAACCACTCGCTCCGCCTCGGAGGAAAATCGACGATTCGGGTGAGTAATCCCCGGCACTAACCGACGACGCCCATTAAGATTCGTCACGTATTTATCTTTTTTTGCTCGATTAATCATATCTTCCTGCCACCCTTTGACGGAAGAGAAATCGGCGAAATATTCCTGAATGAACTTCTTCGCCTCCGCCACGGAAATATTGCCAGTTTGCGCGAAAGCGTTCGGACCCATTCCGTAGATCACGCCGAAGTTTAAAGTTTTCGCCAAACTGCGCATCTCGGATGTAACTTTTTCTATCGGCACGTTAAAAACTTTGGAAGCGGTTACCTTGTGGATGTCTAATCCTTTTTTGAAAGCGGCGATCATTTCCGGATCTCCGGCAACAGAAGCCAGTACCCGCAATTCAATCTGAGAATAATCTAGCGATACCAAACTGTTTCCTTTCTCGGCGATGAAAGCGCCACGAATCTTCTTGCCCCACTCGGTAGAAACCGGAATATTTTGCAAATTCGGATTCTGCGAACTCAACCGCCCGGTCGCCGCGCCGGTCTGAATGAAGCTAGTGTGAATACGACCATCCTTGGCGATCAATTCCTGCAGGGGCAAAACATAAGTGGATTGGAGTTTGAACAACTCGCGATACTTCAACATCGGCGCCACAATCGGATGGCGATCTTTAATAAAATTGAGTGTCTCCGCGTCAGTAGAGTAAGCTCCCGTTTTCTTCTTCGGTATCCCCTCGGGGTTGATCTGTAATTTTTCAAATAAAATCCCGGAAAGCTGTTTTGGAGAATTTAAATTAAATTCTCCCCCCGCTTTTTTATAAATATCTTTAACTAGCTTGACCAACTCACCGTCCAGGTCCTTAGAAAGCCCCTTCAGATATCCTGGGTCAATTTTAATGCCAACCCGGTGCATTTCTTCCAAGACTTCCACGAGAGGCAATTCAATTTCCCGAAAGATTTTATTCAGACCCGCTCGTTCCAGCCGCTGTTCCAATCCGGCCAAAACCTCTGCCGGATCCTCCGACCCTTCTTGCAAAAAGGAGCTGTCGGGATCAAGTAGCCATCGGGCTAATTCAATTTTTTTCGCTTCGTTGATCATTTTCTTCTCTTGTATCTTAACAAGGTTTTATGGGAATAAAAAACAAAAACTGCCCCAACAAAAGTCGGGGCAGTGGTTTACTGAAGACCAAGAAACTAAAGGCTTTAGGAGTTGCGCACGGCGAGGAAGCGGTCATCCGAAGCAAAACTACCGGCACAACTTTCGAGGGACAGCACGCGCTCGCCGTCAAAGCGCAGGCATGGCACGACGATAAGACCAAAGTCGTCACGATAGATCTGGTCGAGAGCAAGGACGGAGTAAGTGCCATTCCAGTTTGTGACCATCCAGGTAAGAAGTTCGCGGAGGTTAGCGGGGCAGTAGCCTTCTTTGGCCATCTGCTCGACAGTGAAGTCGTATGCGCTGACCTCGATGCCACGGTAATCAATCTCGCCGCTATAATAGACCTTGAAGTCTGTCTTCACCCCAATGTCCGGGAAATTAGCTGCGGTAATGAGGTCATCCACATCAACGAAGCGACCAAGCTTGATGAGTTTCTTGAGAGATTGTTTTCCGAAGACATCCGGCCTTCCCAGTTCGTCGAACTTCGGATCGTACTTTACTTTCTGTAGCCAGTTTGCGACTCGCTCTTCATCGCGCTCTCCATCGCGCACCAACTCCATCACCGTTGCCATTAGATCAAAAAGCCTTGCCTTTCCACTGGTTGTTGCGGCCATCATGCCTCTCCTTTTTACTGGGCCGGTTATCGCGGCCTTTTTATTTCCTGCTCCGGCGCGTTCCAAAGTTCATTAGAAACCGCCGTCATAGAACTGCCGAGAATATACCGCTCTTTCTTTTATATGTCAAACTGCCCTTATCCGCTTTGTCGCGACATGGAGAAGGTGGTGGAGTTATTTTTCCAATTTCTCAATAAGACTCTTAAATCCTAAGGATTGGAAAAATGTTTTGAGCTT
>CAZJFE010000061.1:0-2480 GCA_964545345.1 uncultured Candidatus Saccharibacteria bacterium
TTTTCCAAGAAATTCGCCAGTTTTTTCGCGGACTCGGACTTTGCCGCGCTCACTCCATGACCAAAAAAAATATAACCGTGCGAAATACGTTGCTCGGCTATCAGATCGGAAAAAATCTTTTTTAAATAGTCCGGCTGAGCCATTAATTCAATTATACACCGGGCAAAAAATTACTACTCACTGAGGCCTCGGGTATCAAATCGCTTTTCAATCCCTTGACGAGCTTTGGTCTTCTTAGCCACCTCTTTATCCCAGGAAATCTTGGCCTTAGGACTTAAAAACTTCTCTTTCCCAACATATTTTTTCACCACATCAGAAGAAAGAGCGCCCCTTCCCCATTTATCTTCAAAAGCAAACTCAGCATCCAAGCAGGCGTTAAAAGCTTCTTTCGCCGCCGGTTGCCAAACTTCTTTAATCGCCTTTTCGGCCTTCACCTCGGCCTCAGCATTCCCTTTGGCGCTCTCCAAAATCTTGGAGATGTCGTCCACGGCGTTGTCGTAATTTTTATGTACTTCTAAAACCTGCTCCCAATCCTGGACCATCTTCGTTCTCTCCTTCTCATCTAAGTTGGCCAACTTCTCGGCGTTCTCAATAACCTGCTCTGAAAAGGAGGGCTGATTTCCCGGCGTTGACGGCATTCTTTCTGGCATTATCTCTTATTTAACAATGTTCTCTTATAAACTTCCAGGTGATTCAAAATCAGACCGGTACCCTTGGCCACGCAATACAGCGGATCCTCGGCGATATAAGCTTGCACGCCGGTCATTCGCTTAAAGAATTCATCAATGTAACGTAACTGCGCTCCACCGCCGGATAGAATAATTCCCTTCTCCATAATATCGGCGACCAACTCCGGAGGCGTAGTATTAAAAACGTTCTGTACTGAAGCGGCAATATCTAATAAGTGCGGGTTCAGCGCTTCAGCAATTTCGTTAGAGGTAATAACCAAATCCCTCGGCAAACCGGAAACTAGGTCGCGTCCACGAATCCGATATTCCAATTTTTCCTTGGTAGGCAAAGCGGATCCGATTTCTATCTTTACGGTTTCCGCGCTTTGCTCACCCAAGAATAAAGAATACTTCTTTTTTATATAATCCATGATCGCCTGATCAAATTTGTTTCCGGCGACGCGCAAGCTCGCCCAAGAAACAATTCCTCCCAAAGCTACCACGGCCACTTCGGAAGTGCCTCCACCGATATTGATAATCATGTTGCCGGAGTAGTTGTTAATCGGAACCCCGGCTCCCAAAGCGGCTAGAATCGGCTCTTTGACAATGTAGGCCTCTTTCGCGCCGGCCTCTTTCGCGGCATTCATGACCGCCCGTTTTTCCGTTGGAGTAATGCCGGCCGGCACGGAAATCACTACTTCCGGACGAAACAAATTAAAAGATCCAATCGCTTTGGTAATAAAATACTTCATCATCGCCTTGGTGATGTAGTAATCCGCGATCACGCCCTCCTTCAATGGCCGGTACGCTACGATGTTATCCGGCGTGCGACCGATCATATCCTTTGCTTCCCGGCCAACGGCCAACACTGTGTTATCGGGAACACTTAAAGCGACAATTGTCGGTTCATTAATAATGAATCCCCGACCCGGCACGAAAACAATCGTGTTAGCAGTTCCAAGGTCTATTCCGATTTTGCGTGTAAACATTTTTTTGTATACTTCGTTAGTCGTTAGTCGTTAGTCGTTTGATGTCCGCCCCTAATTTTCGTAGTCGCTCATCAATTCTTTCGTATCCCCGATCCAATTCTTCAATACCATCAATCACCGATTCACCTTCAGCGGTTAACGCGGCGATCACGTGAGCCATCCCGGACCGCAAATCGCGGACGGTCAAATTGGCGGCGCGCAATTTACGAGGACCGGTGAATTGGGCGCTGTGCAAAAAGTCTTTCCCCGCGAAGCGACACGGTAATTCTCCCAAACACTTTGCTTGTACTTTAATATCCGCCCCCATTAAATTCAAGTCTTGGGCGTATCCGAAGCGATCTTCGTAAACTGTTTCATGTATGGAAGAAACGCCGTTGGCCTGAGTCAGCAAGACCGCTACCGGTTGTTGCCAGTCGGTCATGAACCCCGGATAGGTGTCGGTTTCTATCTCGGTTGGGTTAAGTGGGCCATCAACCGCCTTCCAAAATTCAATTCCGTTTTCCAAAACTTTATAGTCTCCGCCAACCCGACGTAAAACATTCAAAAAGGTAAGCAAAGCGTCCTGATCGGCGTCCTTTACTAAAACCCGACCATTAGTAGCTACCGCCAGACAAGCAAACGACACTGCCTCATTGCGATCCGGCATTATTTTGTGAGTGGCTCCATGCAATGTGTTCACGCCATCTATATAAATAGTCCGGTTAGCGCCAAACTCAATAATCGCCCCCATTTTCTGTAACAACCTGATCAAATCCAAAATCTCCGGCTCGGTAGCCGCGTTTTGAATTTCCGTTCGGCCCTTAGCTAAAACGGCCGCTAAAAT
>CAZJFE010000062.1:0-2446 GCA_964545345.1 uncultured Candidatus Saccharibacteria bacterium
AAGTTTTCCGCCCGCTGAACATTGCCGACATGGAGCAGATCTTTGATTTCCAGGTTCAGTTGTTGCGCGAAGATTTAGATGAACGGGAATTTGATATCAAACTGGAGGTCGCGCTAGAAGTGCGCGACTATCTGGTTGAGCGCTCTATGAAGCATATGGAATGGGGCGCTCGATTGCTTAGGCAGAGGGTGCGCAAGTACATTCGTCTGAAAATGGTCCGCCTGTTTTCTACTCAGCAATTGGATTCCGGCGAAACCCTGGTAGTTGGTTTGGAAAATAAGAAAATGGTTTTTTCTAAAGAGGAAAAACCGCCGGAACCGGAAATTGTGAGTGAAGAGAAAGAAAAGGAAAATGGAAACGGGAAAGATCTTTCCAGTTGGAGTAGCTCTGATTATGACCCGACCGCGGATTAACCTTTGTTTTAAAATACGCTCCCTGACACTACGTCGGGGAGTTTTATTTTTTGTGCCCCCGGTAGGAACAGGCCTTCGCTACATTTCTTCCCAACAGCGAGAACAGTTCTCATCGCAGCATTGCTCGGAGGTGATTTAGCCCGGCTTCCTTCTTAGGAATAAATCGCCGAGAGCTAAGAGTCCTTTTTGCGCCGGCAAAAAGAGCTCTGGTGATGCGAGAGAACTGTTTGAGCTAATTTGTGCCCCCGGTAGGAATCGAACCCACATCTAACGGGTAGAAACCGTACGCTCTGACCATTGAGCTACGGGGGCTTTCTTCGTGATTTGTCGGAGAGCCGGGATTCGAACCCGGACTGTACGCTCCCAAAGCGTATATGCTGCCATTACACCACTCTCCGTAGTTTTTAATCAGCGACCACCTCTTCCTTACCGAAGATACCGTCCAGCTCAATCATCAAAGAGACGAACTTTTTGTTATGTTCGTTAATGGCCTGAGCTTCATCATTAATTTTATTGATTAAATCGTTAACCTGTCCATCCAGATAAGTAACCCATGGTTTATCAAACTTCACTCTCAGCGTTTCAAAAAGCTGACTGAGATAATTGTTGTAGTAGATAAGCCGGGTAACCAAAGCCACTTCGGACGCTACCGCTTCAGTAGCAATTTCCCGAGCTCTATTTGGTCGGATTCTGGGCATCTGTTCTGCCATCGCCGTCAATTGTTCGGAAAGACGAATGGCCTCGGCCTGATTTTCCCGATTCTGAATCAACGCGTTGGAAATGGAAATCAAAGCTTCTGGATAGTTTCGCTCCCGGTCATATTTAGCTACCTCACTCAATAGTGAAAGATTGGTGCGAGATAATTCCACGATTCTCTCCGCGACCCGCGATCCTTTTAATCGCGCTTCAGAAAATTCTCCCGGAAGAAATTTTGCCGGAAAGACTACATAGCGTAAAACCAAAACGACAGCCGCGGCGGCGGCTGCAGTCAGCAAATGACTTGTCTTGATCCTGTTCATACGACAAGCTCAGATTAAGCTCCCTATCATTTTATACATTTCTTTACTTTAATCAAGGTGATGGTATGATTTCTCAAGAAATGGTTTAGGCAATCCGCGGGTATCGTATAATGGCATTACCTTAGCTTTCCAAGCTAAAGACAGGGGTTCGATTCCCCTTACCCGCTCACGTTTGACTTTTTAAGTCAAATACTGTATAGTTACGAAACTCAAAGCCGTAGGGCTTTTTTATTATGAATTTACGAAATATCGCAATTATCGCCCACGTTGATCACGGCAAGACCACTTTAGTGGACGCGCTTTTGAAGCAGTCCGAAAACTTCAAAATCAAGAGCGACGGCAATAAAGATTTGATTATGGATTCTAACGACCTTGAACGGGAGCGTGGCATTACTATTTTCGCTAAGAACGTAGCGGTCAAATACAAAGATTTCAAAATTAATATCGTGGATACCCCTGGTCACGCTGATTTCGGCGGTGAAGTTGAACGCATTATGCGTATGGTGGACGGAGTTCTTTTGGTTGTAGACGCCAAAGAAGGCCCGATGCCGCAGACGAAGTTCGTTTTGCGTAAAGCGATTCAAGCGGGGCACAAAGCGATTGTCGTAATTAATAAAATTGATAAACCGGGCGCGCGCCCGGAGTGGACTTTGAATGCTACTTTTGATCTTTTCGTGGAATTGGGAGCCAATGACGATCAGGCCAACTTCCCGGTTATCTACGCGTCCGGTGTGCAGGGCAAAGCCGGCCTGGAGGCCGACTTGGAAAAGATGAAAGACATTGAGCCGGTGTTTGATTCGGTGGTGAAATATATTCCCGCGCCAAAAATTAACGAAGGTAAGCCCTTGCAGATGTTGACCGTCAATCTTTCCTACGACAACTACAAAGGTAAGATTGCCGTTGGCCGGGTATATTCCGGTGTTCTGCAAAAAGGTGTCCCGGTGGCGTACATCAATCGGGCGGGTGTTATGAAGAAAGCTCAACTCACTTCCGTAATGATTTTTGATGGCTTAA
>CAZJFE010000063.1:0-2427 GCA_964545345.1 uncultured Candidatus Saccharibacteria bacterium
GGCAAAGCGTCCGTCACCTCCTTCACCACCGGGGCAGTGTCAATCTTTTTCTGAATCTCCTTATTCAAATTTTGGGCGGCGTCTATCGCTTTTTGAACAGCCGGCGCCGTCTCAGCTAATACAGGGCGAGCGAGTAAGAACAGAAACCCAACTAATAATATTTTTCTCATTTTATAAATAACTTAGAGGATTAAGATCCCCACCAAGAGGCATGGATCCGCAAATACGGCTAGCGCCCATATAGAAAGTAGGGCCGGCGTAGACCGTAAAGTGCAAATGGGGGCCGGTAGCGTAGCCGGTACGACCCACATAGCCGATTAACTGCCCTTTATTCAGTATATCACCCGTCTTAACGGCAAAACCGGACAAATGGGCGTATAAAGTAGTGAGATTGTTATCGTGGGCGACCACTATAAATTTCCCATAGGCCCCGCGATTGCAGTACTTATCCTGATCGCCCATGGCCACCACCTTGCCGCCTTCCGCGGACACCACCTCCGATCCCACCGGCGCGGCAATATCAATTCCATTGTGGAACTGGCCGCGATAACCATATTTCGCGAAAGCGGTATTACCATAATTCTGCGAAAGAATTCCATGCGTAGGCATAGTCAAAACCCCGGGCCGCGGAATCGGCAATAACGATGGATCAATTTTAGAGCGCAATTCGGATTCAATTTTCTCAATCTCTTCAGAAATCTCCGCCTGTTTCTTTGAGAGGTCTTCCAGAAGCAAAGCGTAGGCCTTCTCCTGACTTTTGGTCTGCGCTAAAATCTTTTGACGATCCCCTTTTTGATCCTCAACGATCCCTTTCCGATTTTTCAAATTCTTGTTCTCAACCTCAATTTTATTTTTCTTGGAAACAGTGGATTGGAATTTTGAGTCCAACTGCTGATTCAATTCTTTAAGATTCGCGACCTCTCCGGAAATTCCGTTATTTAAATCGGCAATGGTTTGATTCTCCAATAAACTATCGGCCAAGCTCCGATTTTTCAAAAAGAGAATCAGTGATCCTTGTTTATCTTTCTCAAAAAGCTGACGCATTAATTTCACGAGCGCCAGCTTTTTATTACCGATGGAGCTGTTAATTTGATTGATGTCCAATTGCAATTCCTGCATTTCCAGCCCGAGTTTTTCAATATTGATCTGACTGGAACGAATGCCTAAATTCAACTGATTGATGCTGTAGTCAATGTTTTTGATTTCCTTGCTCAAAGTTTTCTGCTGTCCCTGGGTCTGCCCTAATTGTTTCTGAGTAGTCTGAATCTGGTTATTAATCTCCAACAAGCCCTTGGCTTTCTCTTCAATTGCGCGCCGTAAATCCTCCGCGGTGGCGGCCGAAGCGAAAATTGGCATAGTTAAAAGCAAAAAGTTAAAAGCAAAAAGTAGGAATCTCATCCTAACTTAATAATAACTCAACCGGACAGCTTTTGAATTGCCGATGCGATACGGGCCAAACTCTCCTTTTTGCCTAGGGTTTCCATGATCTCAAACGGACCGGGAGACTTTTCCAAACCGGAAACGGCTACCCGCAGCGGCCAGAGGATCTCGCCTCGCCCGGCCACTTCGGCAATCGGCATCAGGGCTTTTTCCAACTTGGTTTTAGAGAAATCATCGCTGATAACAGCGGAAACTACTTTCTCCGCCTCCTTGAGATTCAACAGAGTCTTCTCCTTGGTGGAATTCTTCCAAACCAATAACTCCGGCGAATAATCAGCGACTTCCACGAAAAACCCGGCCATTTCCTTAAAATCGCTCAGCTTTTTCATTCGCTCCTTGGTCGCCTCAACAATTTTCAAATTTTGCTCAGTGGCCTTCACTCCCAATAACTTGGCCAAAGATTTCGTGGTCATATTCTTTAGATATTGGGCGTTCAACCAATCCAATTTATCAATATTGAAAACCGCGCCTCCTTTTTGAATCCGGGTCAGGTCAAAAATCTTCATTAATTCCTTCAGAGAAAAAATTTCCTGCTCATCTTTCGGATGCCAACCCAGTAAAGACAAAAAGTTCAATAAGGCCTCGGGCAAATAACCCTGATTACGGTATTCCCGAATGGCCGTGTCCCCCACTCGCTTGGACATCTTACTCCGATCCGGATTCAAAATCAGCGGAATGTGCGCGTATTGCGGCTGACTGAACTCCAACGCCCGCTGAATAATAATCTGCCGCGGAGTGTTAGCTAAATGCTCTTCCCCACGAATCACATGACTGATTTTCATCTCCTCATCATCCACCACCACCGCGAAATTATAAAGCGGCTCGCGTAAACTTTTCGCGACCACGAAATCGCCGATTAATCCACCTTCAAAACTAACCTCCTCGCGGACAATATCTTTAAAAACAATCTTTCCATCCGGAACTTTTATCCGAATGACCGTCTTTTCTCCGGCCTTCATTTTCTTCTCCGCCTCTTCGTGACTAACA
>CAZJFE010000064.1:0-2350 GCA_964545345.1 uncultured Candidatus Saccharibacteria bacterium
GCGAATCGGACTATTTAGAGTTGCCGCTATCCAAGCAAACTTTCTGGCTGATGGGATGCGCCATTTTCCTGTTTGTAATTATTGCTTTCGGGCGATCGGCTTATCTGAACGTTATTCGGGCAAGTTTTTATCAGGATCGTTCCCTCGCGAACTTACACCGAGAATTGGAACTGCCAGCGCCCCGGGGAATTATCCGGGATCGTTTTGGAAAGCCGCTCGTGGAAAATAAAAATTCTTTCAGCGCTTTTTTGCAGGTGGGGGAGTTGTTGCGCAATCATAAAGATATTGATTTGGTGGCGGAGAAAATTTCGGAAATTTTGAATCAGGACGCCGATGATCTCAAGAATTTTATCAATCAGGCGAATTTGGAAAAGCGGGGCGCGATCGCTCTGGCGCGCAATATTTCCCGTTCGCAAACCATTGATTTAGTCGGTTTAAACATTCCGGAAATAGAAATTAGTTCTGATTATGTTCGCGAATACCCCGACCCACAGGCCTTCAGCCATATTTTGGGATATATCGGTGAGTCGGAGACCGCCCGCGAACTAGAAGGCCAGTCCGGCATTGAAGCGGAATATAATGCTGTTTTGCGCGGAGTAGCCGGACGCATGCTTGTTTATCGCGATGCTAAAGGAAAGATTTTGGATAAAAAAATTGCCGAACCGCCAACGACCGGATCGGATTTGATCACCACTGTGGATGGGGAATTGCAAAAGTTTTTTTATGATCGGATGAAATCGTCCCTGGCGATGTTAGGACGAGATTCCGGGGTGGGCATCGCCCTCAATCCTCAAAATGGAGAAGTGCTAGCATTGGTTAGCTTGCCCAGTTTTGATAACAACAACGTTTCTAAATATCTCTCCGGCAGGAGCCAGCCATTATTCAACCGGGCGATTTCCGGGCAATATACTCCCGGTTCCACGATCAAACCATTAGTTGCCTTGGCGGCTTTGCGGGAAAAGATCGTTGATCCGGCGTTCCAGGTATTGTCTACCGGTTCCATAGAAATTCCCAATCCTTACGATCCGGAAAATCCTAGTCGTTTTTTGGATTGGAAAGCTCATGGCTGGGTCAATCTTCATTCCGCGCTAGCTCGTTCCAGTAACGTTTATTTTTATCAGATCGGCGGCGGCTTTGAACGATTCAAGGGTTTGGGAATTGAACGTCTGCATGAGTATTGGGAGAAATTTTTGTTAGGGCAAAAAACCGGAATTGATTTGCCCGCGGAGAGTTCCGGATCTTTGCCTGATCCCGAGGAGAAAGAAGCCCGAACCGGTCAGATCTGGCGCATCGGCGATACTTATAACGTCAGTATCGGACAGGGCGATTTGTTGCTAACCCCAATTCAGTTACTTAGTTTTATTGCTTCCGTGGCTAATGGCGGGAAGATTTATCGTCCACATTTTGTCCGTTTGAGTCTTGAGCCAGAAATACTCGCTGATTATTCGGATTGGACGACAGAAGTCGCGGAGGTTCAAAAGGGAATGGAGGATGCCGTTTCTAAACCATACGGCACCGCTAGTTTACTGGCTTACCTTCCGATGGAATCGGCCGGCAAGACCGGTAGTTCCCAGGTCGCCAACAACACGCGCACTAATGCGTTTTTTGTCGGTTACACGCCGGCGGAAAACCCGGAAATTGCCGTTTTAGTCTTGATAGAAAATTCTAAAGAGGGGAGCTTGAACGCGGTCCCGATCGCGAAGGACGTGCTCGAATGGTATTATTATAATCGACTAACGACTAACGACTAACGAAATAATGAAAAACTCTGAGTTAAGGCAAGACATTGTTTCCGGCGACTGGATCGTGGTTGCGCCAGGCCGGTCCAAGCGGCCGCATCCAAAATCGGTCCCAAAACGTAAACCGACTCCCAAGTCCCGATGTCCGTTTGAGGATCCGCAAGCATCCGGTAATAAGCCGTCGATTTTAATTTATCCCGATCAGAAAAAATGGGAACTGCAAATTATTGAAAATAAATATCCGGCGGTGATGCACCACAAAATCTGCGGTAAGCCGATGCTTAAGGGGCCTTATCCGACAATGTTGGCCGCCGGCCACCATGATATTTTGATTACCCGGGACCACGACAAAAATTTCGCGCATCTGTCTGCCAATCAGGCGAATCAGGTTTTTCAGACGCTCCGCGACCGCTACCTAATGTTATTGAATGATCCCTGCCTAAATTACATTTTTATTTTGCACAACTGGGGCCCGACTGCCGGCGCCTCCATCTACCACCCGCATTACCAAATTATTTCATTGCCGGTAGTACCGCCGGATGTTCAGCACTCGCTGACCGGTTCAGCGCGATATTTTCACGAGCATAAAAAATGCGTGCATTGCGTAATGT
>CAZJFE010000065.1:0-2313 GCA_964545345.1 uncultured Candidatus Saccharibacteria bacterium
TTAAGCCATCAAAAATCATTACGGAAGTGAGTTGAGCTTTCTTCATAACACCCGCTCGATTGATGTACGCCACCGGGACACCCTTTTGCAGAACACCGGAATAGACCCGGCCAACGGCAATCTTGCCTTTGTAGTTGTCGTAAGAAAGATTGACGGTCAACATCTGCAAGGGCTTACCTTCATTGATTTTCGGCGCGGGAATATATTTCACAACCGAATCAAATACCGGCTCAATATCTTTCATCTTTTCCAAATCGGCTTCTAATCCGGCCTTGCCTTGCACACCGGACGCGTAGATAACCGGGAAGTTGGCCTGATCGTCATTGGCTCCCAATTCCACGAAAAGATCAAAGGTGGCGTTCAAAGTCCACTCCGGTCGCGCGCCCGGCTTATCAATTTTGTTAATTACCACGATCGCTTTGTGTCCCGCTTGAATCGCTTTGCGCAAAACGAACTTCGTCTGCGGCATCGGACCTTCTTTGGCGTCTACAACCAAAAGAACTCCGTCCACCATCCGCATAATGCGCTCAACTTCACCGCCAAAATCGGCGTGTCCCGGAGTATCTACAATATTGATTTTGAAATCCTTGTATTTGACCGCTACGTTTTTCGCGAAAATAGTAATGCCACGCTCCCTCTCAAGGTCGTTAGAATCCATAATCAAATCTTTATTGCCGTCACTCTTGATTTTGAAGTTTTCGGACTGCTTCAACAACGCATCCACTAAAGTGGTCTTGCCGTGATCAACGTGAGCGATAATTGCGATATTTCGTAAATTCATAAGAAAAAAGCCCTACGGCTTTAAGTTTCGTAACTATACTTCATTTGACTTCAAAAGTCAAATGTTATCTTGTGCGGTATTCTTATAAAAGAAAAACGCGCCAGAGGTCCGAAGACGTGGCGCGTTGAGCGGCAAGATGATCCTGCTTTTGCTCGTCAGCTGTTGGGAAGCTCCTCGAAGCACAGGGTAACGGTCTGCTCGTGCGCTTTATAAAGAGCGCATATGTCCAGCCACTGGGTGCCTCGTCCGTCGTCCGGATGAAGACCAACCCCACCGTCTTCAAAGAACAGCGATCCCTCGCCGAGCGTGATCTTTTGGCCCACCTTCGGGGTCTTCGGAAACACGCCGTGGAAGAGGTCGCCTATGTGCCGAGACTGTCTGGTCTCCTTCACGATGACGACGAGTCGCCCGCGTCTGCCAGCATTCACTTGGATCAGACTGATGGACTTCTCGTTGTCAGGGGAAGGAGTAAGTATGACGCTTCCATAACGATCGGATACGCGTTCGGATTTGTTCCAACTCAGGACACCTGTTCCGAGCTCCTGCATGACTCACCTCCTAAGGTACTAGATTACCGCGAAACCCACGCGGCATGGGATTTGACTGTTATTCCAATCGCTGGTAATCCTAGCATATTACGTCACAAAAGTCAAATGTTATCTTGTGCTCCCGGTAGAAACAAGGGTTTCGCTACATTTCCTTATCAACAGCGAGAACAGTTCTCAGAGCAGCATTGCTCGGAGGCCCTGCCTGCCGGCAGGCAGGGATTTAGCTTGGTTTCCTTCTGAGGAATAAATCGCTGAGAGCTAAGAGTCCTTTTTGCGCCGGCAAAAAGAGCTCTGGTGATGCGAGAGAACTGTTTGAGCTAATTTGTGCCCCCGGTAGGAATCGAACCCACATCTAACGGGTAGAAACCGTACGCTCTGACCATTGAGCTACGGGGGCTTTCTTCGTGATTTGTCGGAGAGCCGGGATTCGAACCCGGACTGTACGCTCCCAAAGCGTATATGCTGCCATTACACCACTCTCCGTTAGTTTTTAATCAGCAGCTGGCTCTTTCTTACCGAAAATACCGTCCAGCTCAATCATCAAAGAGACGAACTTTTTGTTGTGTTCGTTAATTGCCTGAGCTTCATCATTAATTTTATTGATTAGATCATTAACCTGTCCATCCAAATAGGTAACCCAGGGCTTATCAAATTTTACTCTCAGCGTTTCAAAAAGCTGACTAAGGTAATTGTTGTAATAGATAAGGCGGGTAACCAAAGCGACTTCGGACGCTACCGCTTCCGTGGCAATTTCCCGAGCTCTGTTAGGTCGGATTCTAGGCATCTGTTCCGCCATCGCCGTTAACTGCTCGGAAAGACGAATGGCCTCGGCTTGATTTTCCCGGTTCTGAATCAACGCGTTGGAAATGGAAATCAAAGCTTCTGGGTAGTTTCGCTCCCGGTCATATTTAGCTACCTCACTCAATAGCGAAAGATTGGTGCGAGATAATTCCACGATTCTCTCCGCGACCCGCGATCCTTTTA
>CAZJFE010000066.1:0-2278 GCA_964545345.1 uncultured Candidatus Saccharibacteria bacterium
ACAGAATTCAAGGTTTGAGGCACTCAGTTTGTAAGGAATGTCATGCTAAATATAAACGGAATCATTACTTAGAAAATAGGAATCTTTACATTGCAAAAGCCATGAAATGGAACAGCGGGCAGAGGTTGAAACTGCAGAAATTAGTGGCAGAACATCTTAAGAAAAATCCTTGCGTCGATTGCGGAGAGACAGACATGGTTGTTCTGGACTTTGACCATATATCTGATAAAATAAAGAGCATCGCGGAGCTCATTCAGGGCTATAGCTCGACTCAACGCCTCATCACAGAGATTAAGAAGTGTGATGTCAGGTGCGCGAATTGTCACCGGCGAAAAACCGCGCGAGATAGAGGATACTGGAAAACATTAATGGGGGCATAGTTCAGTGGTAGAACGCTTCTCTCCAAAAGAAGATACCAGGGTTCGATTCCTTGTGCCCCCGCACTTGAAACTTTTTATCGTGATATAGTTTACACATGGAATTACCAAAAGTTGGCCTAGGAATTATTATTACGAATGCTGGGGGGAAAATTCTTGTCGGTAAACGTATTGGAAGCCATGCGCAGAAATACTCCATTCCGGGAGGGCATTTGGATATCGGAGAAACCTTTGAACACGGAGCCATCCGAGAAATTAAGGAGGAAACCGACCTAACTATCAGCGACCCAAAAGTTATTGCGGTAACCAACAATCTCGAAACCTACAAAGAGGAAGGTAAGCATTATATCTCTGTTGTCCTCCTTGCAGAAAAATATTCCGGTGAGTTAAAGAATATGGAGCCGGATAAATGCGAGGGTTGGTCGTGGGTTGATCCTAGGGATTTGCCACAACCTCATTTTGAGGCCAGCCGGTTGGCCGTAGGATGCTACTTACGCGACAGTTTTTATAGTTAAAAGTTTGTTATACTAACTTCATGAAAAAAACACTATTGATCGTTGCGGGAATCGTCGTAGTTTTGGCTATCTATGTTATGTCTACCTACAACGGTCTTATTACTAAAAGAGAAGCGGTTGATAACCAATGGGCCCAAGTTGAAACTCAATATCAACGGCGGCTTGATCTGATTCCGAATCTTGTTGAATCGGTTAAGGGAATAATGAAGCAAGAGCAGGCCATTTTTACCGCGCTAGCGGACGCCAGAACCCGTTACGCGGGATCGACCACGATAAATGATAAAGCCGCGGCGGCAACAGGAGTGGAGAGCGCTTTTGGGAGACTGCTAGCGGTTATGGAAAATTATCCGCAACTTCAATCTTCGGCTAATGTGCAGACTCTGATGGTTCAGCTGGAAGGAACGGAAAATCGGGTTAGCGTTGAAAGGAAGAGATTTAATGATAGCGTGCGCGTTTTGAATCTTTCCATCCAGAGGTTTCCAAGCAGTTTAGTGGCTGGCATTTTCGGATTTACGCAGAGAAATTATTTTGAGGCCGCGGCAGGCGCCGAGAATGCTCCAGCGGTAAAGCTTTAGTTCTGTAAAATAATGCGCAAAATCTCACGGTTCATTTGGGCCTTTCTTGCTCTCGGGTTTTTGCCGTTTCTTGTTTTCGCTTACGCTAGTCCCGGTAAACCAATGGGTTTCGTTAACGACTTTGCCGGAGTTTTGACTAGCGACCAGCGTTCTCAAATTGAAAGTCAGTTAGTTGAGTTCAAAAAAAGTACTGGCGCCGAAATCTCTGTCGTTACTATTAAAAATTTGGGTGGCGATACGGTGGAAAACTACGCGTCCGAACTTTTCCAAGAATGGAGGATTGGCCAGAAAGGGAAAGATAACGGCATTTTATTTCTGGTAGCGGTTGAAGATCATGAAATGCGAATAGAGGTCGGTTATGGATTAGAGGGCGCGCTAACCGATGCGCAGTCTTATTGGCTACAGCAGAATATCGCCGTGCCGGCCTTCCGAAGCGATGATTTTTATTCCGGCATTTCCGGAGTGACAGAGAAGATTATCGCGGCGATAAACCAAGGCGAAACTATACCTGATGAAGTTCCTGCTGGTAATACCTCTTCATCTTTGGATATTGAGTCCGTTGGTTGGCTTATTTTGATAGTTCCGCTTTGGTTGGCGAGAATACTGGGGCGTTCAAAATCTTGGTGGTTGGGCGGCCTTCTGGGCGGAGCGGGCGGTCTGATTTTAGGATTGATCTACGGATTTTTATATACCGGGATACTTTCAGTGATTCTTCTCGTGCCCGTCGGTCTGTTATTTGATTTCTTTGTTTCGCGTGGATATCAGAGAGGAAAACTTACCGGTCATTACCCTTGGTGGATCGGCGGCGGCA
>CAZJFE010000067.1:0-2234 GCA_964545345.1 uncultured Candidatus Saccharibacteria bacterium
GGAAAATTCCCGCCCACAGGTCAATGTACTAAACTGGGCCAATCTTAGCATAGTTCGCCTTTTGTGTCAACCCCCGCCCTCTCGCGCGTGGAATATGCGTTTTTTCACTTCCCGATAGGCGCTCTTAAAATCCTTTAACTTTTTCTCTCGGGTTAATGCTAAGATTCTGCTCCGATAACCTTCAATATAGATTAACTCCACCGGTAGGCGGTGTTTTGTAGATTTAACTTCGCCAAACTGGTGCTGTTTGAGTCTATTTTGAAGGTTGTCAGTCTGACCGATGTACAACTTGCCATCCCTCTCACTCCGCAGTATATAGACAATATACATTTCAATATTTGAGGGCGGGGGTCAAGCCCCAACAAGCGCACAAGGATTGATAGTAAGAGAATGGCGATAGGTCGTCAAGCCCCTTTGATTCCTCGTATATTCTCCCTTTTTCTCATATAATTTAGTCATGGAAGAGAAACTTCCAGTTGAAGAATTAACCGTTGATTCAATATTGCGTCCTTCTACTTGGGACGACTATGTTGGGCAGGAAAAAACCAAAAAAAATCTAAGGGTTATCTTAGACGCGGCCAAGAAGCGCGGCGAGGCCTGTGACCACCTCCTTTTCTATGGGCAGGCCGGTTTAGGTAAAACAACTCTCGCTCACTTAGTATCCAAAGATCTCGGATCCAACATCAAGGTTACTTCCGGTCCGGCCTTGGAAAAGATGGGCGATATGGCGGCTGTGCTGACAAATCTGGAGAGGAACGATATTTTATTTATTGATGAAGCGCACCGGTTAAACAAAACTATTGAAGAGGTTCTCTATCCCGCCATGGAAGCAAGAAAGCTTCATCTAATCGTAGGGAAAGGTCCGGCGGCGAGAATGCTGACTATTGATCTTCCGCCCTTCACTCTGATTGCCGCGACCACCCGGCCGAGCTTGTTATCCGGGCCGCTACGTTCCCGTTTCGGCGCTTCTTTCAAATTAGATTATTACGAGGCGCCTGATATCGCGGCGATCGTTAGGCGTTCCGCGAAAGTCCTTAATTTAAATATTTCTCCGGAAGCAGTAGAGATAGTTTCCGGAGCTTCCAGGTTCACTCCGAGGGTCGCCAACCGTTTATTGAAACGCGTACGTGATTATGCCGATGTTCATTCCGGGGGAATAGTGGATGCGACCACGGCTCAGAAAACTCTAGAAATGTTAGAGATAGATAAGTTGGGTTTGGAGCCGCAGGATCGGCGCGTGCTGGAGGTAATCATCAAAAAGTTCAATGGCGGACCGGTAGGGGCGGCCACTTTAGCGGCGGCGCTTAGCGACGATCGCGGTAGCTTGGAAGAAGTTTATGAGCCGTATTTAATGACTGTCGGTTTGTTGGCGCGTACTCCCTCCGGCCGGGTGGTTACTCCGGCGGCTTATACCCATCTTGGCCTGAAGTCTCCCGGCGATCCTTTGCTATGATTCACAAGTTTTCCAGCGCGGCGGCAATGCAAAAATTCGCCGCTGGCTTAGCTAAAAAAATAATCAATCGCGGATCCGAAAACCGCGCGCGTATCGTTGGTTTAGTCGGAGATCTAGGCGCCGGCAAAACCACTTTCGTTCAGGGTTTCGCTAGGGAGCTGGGAATAAAGAAACATCTACCGAGTCCAACTTTTCTGATAATGCGGAATTATCGTGTTAAAGCCGGGGATTATAAAATGCTCTGGCATATGGACGCTTATCGGTTGAAAGATGCCAACGAGTTGGCCGTCTTGGACTTCCAGGATATCTTAGAGGATAAACACAACATCGTGATCATAGAATGGGCCGATAAGATCAAAAAAATCTTGCCTAAAGATGCTATTTGGTTAAACTTCACACATGGCAGAAAAGAAAACGAACGTACTATTGCTGATTGATTCCAACGCGCTGATTCATCGGTTTTTTCACGCTCTTCCACCGTTCACCGCCCCGGATGGTTCTCCCACCAATGCAATTTATGGTTTGTCTAATACGCTTTTTAAAATCATCAACGAGCAGAAGCCGGATTATATTGCCGCTTCTTTAGATACTCCCGAGCCAACTTTCCGGGATAAAGAATACGCCGAATATAAAGCTAAGCGGGCGCCGACTTCTGATGAGTTAATCCCGCAGTTGAAAAAAGCGCCGTCAGTTTATGAGGCCTTCGGTGTGCGCGCTTTCGCCATTCCCGGTTTTGAAGCCGACGATCTCATTGGTTCATTTGTGGAAATGTTTAAAAATG
>CAZJFE010000068.1:0-2184 GCA_964545345.1 uncultured Candidatus Saccharibacteria bacterium
TGATGTTTCAGGAAGGAAAGTTTCGGCATGGGCTTTATGTGCCGATCCTGAACCATCTGGGTTCGGCGGAAGAGATGGCGATGTACGAAGACAGCTGCCCGATCACCATGCCTTGGACTCATGAAGCGACGGTTGAATACCTGAAGAGTTAATCGAGCGCCCACCTTGCGTAAAGGGTGGGCGTTTTTTATTCTTTGAGCATGAACACAAAGAGCATCTCGGCCTTTATGCCCGCCTATAACGAGGAGGAGAACATTCTGGAGGCGGTTTATGATATAGATAATTATTTAAAAAAGAACTTTACCGATTACGAGATCCTGGTGATTGATGACGGTAGTAAAGATAAGACGGCGCAGATAGTTGAAGCGATGAGCCGCGAGAACGGCCATATTAAACTGATCCCGGCCGGTGTTCGCGGGCAAAATTACGGATATGGCACTGCCGCCCGTACCGGGTTTCGCTCGGCTTCCAAAGAGTTGGTTTTTTTCACCGACGCGGATCGGCAATTTGATATCAATGATTTAGATACCCTACTGCCGTTGGCCGAGCAGTATGATATCGTCGCCGGGTATCGGAAAGACCGGAAGGATCCTTTAATGAGGAATTTTATCGCTTGGGTATACAATTTAATTATCAGATTATTTTTTGGGCTGAAGGTGAAAGATGTGGATTGCGCTTTCAAAGTTTTTAAAAGAAAAGTTTTTGATACTATTACGCTTTCCGACGCCCGCGAGACCGGAGTCATCAACGCTGAAATCTTAGTCAAAGCTCTGAAGAAAGGATTCACAATGATCCAGGTGCCGGTAAAACACCTGCCGCGCGTAAAAGGGGTAACGGTTTATGAATCCGGCCGGCGGGGGAAGATTTTCGCTTGGGTTAAGATCGCAGTCATCACCCGTCAGTTTCGGGATATACTTACGTTATGGAAGGAATTGCGCAGAGAACCAAAATCGGAATAGTCGGCGGCGGGATTCAGGGGTTGTCGCTGGCTTATTTTTTGTCCAAAAATCCGAAATATTCGGTTACTCTTTTTGAGCGGAATAAAAATTTAGGCGGCCTGCTTGGTCTTCTGGAGATCAATGGCACCGGCTTTGAGGGTTTTTATCATCATTGGTCCGGCCACGACACTGATATCATGGAGCTGGTTGAAGAGCTGGGATTAGGAGATCGCTTAACGCGGCTTAGCAGCAAAACTGGTATTTTTTATGACGATAAGATTTATCCGTTCGGTACGCCAATGGACTTGTTGCGTTTTTCGCCACTCGGGTTAATCGATCGGATTCGTGTCGGCATAACTGTTTTATATTTGAAGCACGTAAAGAACTGGCGGAAATATGGAAAAGTTAGAGCGGCGGACTGGTTGAAGAAAACTATGGGGCAGCGGGCGTATGAGGTTATTTGGGAACCGCTGTTGCGTGGGAAATTTGGTGAACATAAAGAAAACGTGAGTATGGCCTGGATGTGGCATCGCTTGTCTTGGCGGGCCAACGCCCGAGGGAAGGGAGCAGTCAAAGAAGAGCTTGTTTACCCGCGCTATGGGTTCAAGCCGATCATTGACGCGATGGCGAGAAAAATCCAAGAAAACGGCGGCGCGATTAAAACCGAAGCCGCTATTGATTCCATCTTTGAAGAGAACGGAAAAGTTGCGATTGCTTCCGGTGGGCAAGAAGAAATATTTGATAAAGTTTTCGTTACTACGCCGGTGAATGTTTTTTCCCGGTTAGTCAAGAACTTGCCAGCGGACTACGTTGAGAAGCTGAAACAAATAAAGTATCGGGCTGCCCATGTGACCATTCTAGTCATGAATCATTCTTTAATGCCGCAGGGTTATTATTGGTTAAATATTAATAATCGCGAAATACCTTTGTTGGCAGTTATTGAGCACACTAATCTGTTGCCGAAGGAGGACTATGGCGGAAAAACTTTGGTTTATTTAGGAAATTATACGGATCCAAATGATCCGGTTATGAAAATGACTGATGATGAAGTAATTAATCTTTATTGCCGGTACCTTCCGAAAATCAACAAAGATTTCCGGCGTGATTGGATTGAGAAATTCCATATTTTCAAAGACCCGGCGGCCCAGCCGGTCGTAGATATTGGCTACGCCGAAAACTTGCTCAGCTATGAAACGCCGGTCAAAAATCTATATTTGGTCACTATGGCGCAAATTTATCCGGAAGA
>CAZJFE010000069.1:0-2138 GCA_964545345.1 uncultured Candidatus Saccharibacteria bacterium
TTATCCCCTTTTCCTGAGCTTTCGCCTTTAAAACGGCCACCCTAAGCTCGTAATCGGGTTGGCTGATGTCACAAATCATCCCGCCTTCAAAACGCGAGCGGAGCCGCTCCTCTAAGGTCGGAATGAACTTTGGCGGGCGGTCCGAAGAAAGAATCAGTTGTTTATTGTTTTCATATAGAGCGTTGAAAGTATGAAAGAATTCTTCTTCGGTTCTTTCCTTGCCGCCGATAAACTGAACGTCGTCAATAATCAAAACATCGGTGTTCCGGTACCGATCTTTGATAGTCTCCATTCTTTTATTGCGCATTCCCGCCACCACTTCATTGATAAACTTTTCCGACGGCACATATTTTACTCGGATGCGATTCTGGTAAAGATTTTTTGCTTCGTTGCCGATTGCCTGAATTAAATGTGTCTTTCCGACCCCGACCCCGCCATAAATAAACAGTGGATTATATTTTCGGCCCACTTCTTTTAAAACTCCCTGGGCGGCCGCGAAGGCCATCTCGTTGGATCCGCCCACCACGAAAGAACCCATGGTGTATTTCGGATTGAGATTGGTCTCCGGATCAATTTTTAATTCGTTGAACATCAACTGCGAGGAGGCGGCAGGCGCCTTTGCCTTCTCCGCTAGTTTCGGAGGCAGATCCGGTCCGTTGTGGACTATAAAATCAACTTTCTTAGTGCTATCATCCAGATTTCTTAGCGCTCCAAGAATAACTTTGTAATATTTGTCTTGGACCCAATCTCTAGCGAAGTTACTTTGAAGACCAATCAAAGCCGCGCCATCTTTTTTATCTAACAAGCGGCTGTTTTTAAACCAAGTAAGAAAATTCGGTTGCGAAATTTGTAATTCTATTTCTCCTAAAGCTGATTTCCAAAGTTCCTCAAGATTCATAGTTATAGTTTAAAGAGTTTTATCATGGAGAGGAAAGAGATGAGTCTAATAATATGTTAATTATAAGTGGATAACATTTATAAAACAATCAAACTTGCATTTTTTTCGGTTTTGGTATTAAATAAATGCATCATGTCTAAGACCTATCAACCAAAAAAGCGCAAACGATCTAGGACGCATGGTTTCCGGAAGCGTAGCCGGACCCATGGAGGCCGCAGAACCCTTCAGGCCAGGCGCAGGAAGGGACGTCATAAGCTGACTGTTTAATGTTGGCCAAGAAATATAAACTTCCGTTGCAACTTTTCCCCGGTAAACGGGGAAAATTGCTTAAAAGTCCCTATTTTACCCTGAAAACGTTCCAGAGCGATCTGGGATTCAGCCGTTTCGGGGTGACGATCAGCGCTAAAACCGCCCCGAAAGCGGTTAAGCGCAACGAAATGAAGAGGATGGCCTTCTCATTCTTCAAAAGCCGGATAGTATCGTTACCGCTGGCCGATTATTGGCTTACAGTTCTTTCCCCGGCTACTAGTTTACCGAAAGGCGAATTTGTTAGAGAATTAGAGAAAATCACTCATGGGTAATTTTTTTAACATTATTCTGCACCAACCGATGTTTAACGGGTTGGTTTTTTTATATAAATACGTCGCGTTTGAGGACTTAGGCCTGGCGATTATCCTTTTGACCGTGATTATTCGCCTGATTCTCTATCCGCTGTTCTATCATAGCTTCAAGAATCAGACTTTGATGCAGAAGATCCAACCGGAGATTCAAAAAATCCAGCACGACCATAAAAATGACCGCGAAAAGCAGTCCCAAGCCCTCTTGGCCCTCTATAAACAGCACAAAGTTAACCCATTTTCCGGTTTTTTCCTGATTCTAGTCCAGTTACCGATCTTAATCGTACTTTACCGACTATTTTTGGCCGGTTTAACCACCGAATCCTTCTCTAACCTCTATAGCTTTCTTACTCCGCCGACGGAAGTCCATAATATTTCGCTGGGCTTGATAGATTTGAAGGCAAGAAGTATAGTGATTGTAGTTTTGGCGGCCATTTTACAGTATCTACAAGGGAAACTAAGTTTGCCGAAGCGCTCCGGGTCCGCTCAGGATGATTCGCCAACGGCGAGAATGGCCAGGAACATGATTTTCATCGGTCCGGTACTTTCCATAGTGATTCTGATCAACCTGCCGGCGGCCATCGGAATTTACTGGTTGACGTCATCGGCGTTTTCAATCGTTC
>CAZJFE010000070.1:0-2091 GCA_964545345.1 uncultured Candidatus Saccharibacteria bacterium
ACCTCCTGAATAATTTCTCCCAAACGATCCAAGAAATAAAAGAAGTTTGACGGAGTAAGACCGGCTGATGGAAGGTCGGGGCCTTCATCGTGAGCTAAAGCAGTGCCCGCCCCACAAGCGACGCCGGCAATTACTAGGGCGATAAAGAGTGGTTTAATCACAACAGATTAATTATATCAAAAACAATTCCATGTTATAATCACCTCAGAACTTTCAGGTATAAAGTATGCCTGTCCTCGGAGACCCGCCTCGTTGCCCCAATTGTAAAACCGCAAAGATTCGTTGCTTTATCACTCCCAATCTAGAAGACGTCATCGCGGTCCCTCAAGATGGACTGATCTGGAAATGCGTTGATTGTAAAGGAGTATTTTGTAGCGCCTGCTTCGGCATTGATTATCAGGGCGACGGAAGCACTTTCTTCTGCCCTCACTGCAAAACCAAAATGACTCTGCCAAAACCGGGACAGCAGCCGTTGCATAGTCCGCATCTATAAACCGATGCGGATTTTTTCTTTTATATCCTCTCTTATCTCAACTTTAGGCAAAATGTCTGAGGGAGAATTAACTTCTGCATCCGTAGATGCCTTACCGGAAACTTCCACTTCTATATCATGCTCTGCTGATTCCTCGCGAAGTTCCTTGGCGTAATCTTTAGCTTCTTGAGCTAAACGATGAGCTTTGCGATACAAAATAAAGGCCTCACCCGGCAGTTGAGCCACTACTTTAGCATTCGCCTCTACAATTAGTTCATCCGCTAGCTGAAGACGCGCCTCTGCCTTTGAGCGAATCTCTTCATCAAAACCGGAAAGGAAGCTCCTAACTTCGGCGATTTTATTTACCGCTGATTTCTTGCCTTGTTCGGCCACTGATTCAATTTTAGATTCCTGCTCAGAACGTTTCTCATCATGATGAACTTCAATAGACATATCGGCCTTCGCGGCCAAAGTAGCGACGGCAATTTCCGGCTGTTCACCGCCAATCTTGGCCAAAATTCTGCCGTGCTTTTTGATAACACCCTCAATCTTGGCGCTAACCTTCGCGGCCGCCCTAGCATCCGACTTCAAACTCAATTTAACCAAGCGCTCCTGCGCGTGATCGGCGTGCTCCTCAAATTTTTGGACGATTGCGGTTTGCTGATCCGCGGTTAATTTGCCCTGATCAGACAACTGTTCTACCTCAGTAAGCCGACGCTCGGCGCGCTCGGCATCCCAGGAGGCCTTAGCCGCCACCGATACCGACAAGCGGGCCCGAACCTCTTCATTGATTCCAACTTTTACCGGATAAAGCAAATCACCGGGTAAAGAATTCTCCGACGCGAAAGAGACTCCACCTCCGGCTAACAAAGCGATCATTAAAGACGCGAGAACTGGCATTGGTTTAAAAAATTTAAAAATTATTGACCTTTGCCCTATTTGACGCGCGGCTGAATCTTTCATTACAGATTCTCCTCTCGCGACAGCATAAAGACGCGCCCGGATTTCCGATTTCTCCTCCGGCTTCATCCGGACCGATTTCGCCTTTTTAATTATTTCGTTAAATTTGGACATTTTCGTTATAAATTTTCCTTATTTTCTCCAATCCCCGGTGTAAGCGAACGGAAACGTTATTTTCCGTCTCTCTCAGCGCGATCGCGATCTCTTTAATATCCATATCATCCAGATAGCGCATAGAGATTGCCTCGCGATGTTTCGGTTCTAGTTGATCCAGTAAACGGATCATCTCTCCCCCTTCTACAAATTTCAACAATCTATCGTGGGTGTTATCTTTTGGGTCAAATCCCTGCTCCTGCATTGCTTCTAAGGAATTGACTTTCTTTTTCCGGGATTCATCAATGACTAAATTATTGGCTACCCGATACAAAAAAGCCCTCAAATTCTTCACATCCTGGCCATTTTTCAAATACTCCCAAGTCTTGATGAAAACTTCCTGCGTCAACTCCTTGGCCCGCTCCCTTTCAAATACGCGAAAGTAGCAATGCCGGAAAATAGCATCGGAATGATCGTCGTAAGCTTTGATGAATAGGTCTTCCAAGGGCTTCGCCATATATGACGCTCTAATATAACAATTATTACATTAAAGCAAAATAGGCCGT
>CAZJFE010000071.1:0-2071 GCA_964545345.1 uncultured Candidatus Saccharibacteria bacterium
CACCCACCTGATTTTATTCGGGGTTCAACTTAGGCGGGAT
Source organism: uncultured Candidatus Saccharibacteria bacterium (assembly GCA_964545345.1). Classification (GTDB taxonomy): domain Bacteria; phylum Patescibacteriota; class Minisyncoccia; order UBA6257; family WO2-44-18; genus JAUSKF01. Next base: position 41 of record CAZJFE010000071.1, read on the forward strand.
TTCCTTTAAAATGACCAAATTTACCGAGCGCGTAGCTTCTTATGCGCTCGGTTTTTGTTTGGGCTTAAACTTGGAAATAATTTGCTTAACGAAGGCCTCTGCCGCCCCCTCATGACCACGAACGATCATTAGCGAATCGTTGCTGTGCTTGGCTAATACTTCCGCCACGCTTCCGAGTTTGAAATGCGACAAAAACTTCGGTTGGGCGGAGCCGATAATGATCAGATCGTGTTTCTGATTGTTGGCTTTTTTCAAAATACTGCCGGCAACCGAATCTCCCGGCTCAAGACTGATGTAATCAAAATCTTTACGTTTAAGTTTTAGCGCCTTCAGCAGTTCAGTCGGATCGGGTTTCAGATAGGAGGGGATTTCCTGGCCAACTACACCGAGCAGATGCATTTTCGGTTTGTAGTAATCTTTTAATCCGCCGGCGATTTCACCGATTTGCTCCAGATACGGACTGCGGGCCGACGGATGAACAGCCACTAGAATGGAGCGCATCGGTTGCGGATCTTTCAACACCAGCAGATCGCATTTAGATTCCCGCAAGATTCGGTCAATTTTACTGGAAAGCATTACCCCTTTGGTTTGCTTGTAGCCATACCAGTTGAGCATCAGAAGATCGCAATCTTCAATTTTGACGACATCCAAAATCACATCCACCACGTCACGGCCGATTAAAATTAAGCTATGGAAATTAATATCCTTCTTTTCCGGGCCAGTTTTTACGTTGTATTCGGTAACCCACTGCTGAAGTTGCTCAAAAAGTTTTTTCTCCTGTTCCAGAGTTTTTGGGCTGATCATGCTCGGACTTAACGCCAACGACGGAGGAATTTCGTGAATCCGGACGATTACCAGCTCGCCGTCAAATTTGCTAGTCAGCGCGAAGGCGATTTCGGCAAGGTTTTTTATTTCCGACTGCGAAAGATAAGGGGCGAGGGGCAGAAGAATCCGTTTGCCGGTTTTCGGTCCGATGCGAACCGCTTCTTCATAAACAATGCCGGTTTCAAAACTTTGACGGCTACGAGTCTGCACATAGGAGAAGTAGTTAATCAATCCCAGCAACAACCAGAAAGCGGCGATCACCCAAGCGCTTAAATTAACCTGGAGCATGGTGATCGCGAGTAGAGTGTAAGCCACGATCGCGATCAGCGGGGTGATTGGGAACATCGGCACCTTATAAGCCCACTGGGTGTCCGGCCATTTGTAGTGAATATTTATGCCGGCGATGTTCAGCTGAAGGAAAAGCAATATAAACAGCAAGCTGGCGAGGGCGGCAACGTCAAAGAGAGGCAGAAAACCGACCATCGTGGCGATTAATAGAGTGGAAATTACTACCGCCAAATGCGGCGAGAGATTTTTCAGGTGAATATTAGCGAGGCGAGTCCAGATATTTCGGTCTCTGGCCAATGCGAAAGCGACCCTACTGCAGGAATAGATGGTTGCGTTTAGCGCGCCAAGGTTGGCGAGTACGCCTCCGACCAGCATCACGAAATATCCGAATGGCAGGAATCCAGCGGCGGATTTAGCGATCGCGCCTTCGCCCCAACCGGATAAAATTTGCCCAATCGGCCCCCCGCCGTCTCTAGTGGCGCCCATGATGACCGCGGCCACTAATATGTAGATCGCGCTGACAATCGCCCAGGAATAAAAAAGTCCGGACCGGAGCGCGCGCTTAGGATCTTTCGTTTCTTCGCCGGTTTGGACTTGAATTTCCGACCCCTCAAAAGCGATATAAAATAACGCCGCCGCGCTGATTATTCCAAATATTCCATTCGGCAAGAAGGGTGTGTATTGAGCGAAAGAAATCGCCGGGGCGCTGAAGATCTTGATCGCGCCGGCGATGATAAACAATGCCAGGACTCCGATTAAGACTCCATCAATAATATTTCCGGTAAGCCGGCTGGATTTAGCGCCTTTCCAATTCAGGTATCCCAGAATAATAACAATGCCAATTCCAAAAACTTTCTCAATAGACAGAAGACTCAAGCCCCAATCGTCCCGGAAGATAACTTTAAAAATTTCAAAAGC
>CAZJFE010000072.1:0-2021 GCA_964545345.1 uncultured Candidatus Saccharibacteria bacterium
GCCCACATCACAGTGGTCCGCCCGTTGGTGAATGGCGTGATTTCTGATTTTGAAATGACTCAGGAAATGCTCCGCCATTTTCTCAAGCGCTTAAGCGGTTCCAGTATTTTTTACAATTTCCAGAAAGCAGTGATTGGAGTGCCGAGCAATCTTACGGAGGTAGAAAGGAAATCAGTGGAGGACGCCGTAGTGGGAGCCGGAGTCTCCCAGGCGTACGTGATTGAAGAGCCGATCGCGGCCGCCTTGGGCGCGCGCTTACCGATTGATGAGCCGACGGCGAATATGATTATTGATATCGGCGGTGGCACTTCGGAGATAGCGATTATTTCCATGGGTGGTTCGGTGATTGCTAAGAGCTTGAAAGTAGCCGGTGATAAATTAACCGATGACATCATGCGTTTTGTGCGGGAGGAGTTTAAATTAGCGATTGGCGAGCCCACGGCCGAGGATTTGAAGGTCAACATCGGTTCGGCTATTCCTCAGAATGAGAAATTAGAAATGGCGGTACGCGGTCGGGATTTAGCGACCGGTCTGCCTCGGGAAGCGTTGGTGCGGGAGACGCATGTGCGGGCGGCGATTGTGAAGTCTTTGAAATCTATCGTGGAGGCGGTTAAAGAGGTGATTGAGCTTGCTCCGCCAGAGTTGGCTGGCGATATTTTGAAACGTGGAGTTTATCTTTGTGGCGGCGGAAGTTTACTGCGCGGCATGGATGCCCTGCTGGCGCGTGAATTAGGCGTGGCCGCGAATATCGTTGATGATCCGCTGACTTGCGTCGCTAGAGGAACCGGCGTGGCGGTTGAGAACTTAGCTAAGTACCAGTTGATTTTGGATAATCCGCTCCGTCCTCGCGATATTAAGATTTAGTCGGGTATTTAAAAATTTATATGAAATACTTTGCCGCCCTAGCGTTGTTGGGAATCACCGCCCTTTTTTTGGCTAATGATTTTTTCACTGCCGGGAAAAATAAATTAGCCGCGATGGTCAACTTGCATCCATTGACCGAACCGCAAATTATTCAACAAGGAAAGCGAAGCGTTTTGATGGCGCAGGTATATTCTACTTTTCCTTTCAACCACAAACATTTACTGGCGATTAACGCGGGCGCCGAGCAAGGCGTAGTAGTCGGTATGCCGGTTACCACGGAGGGAAATCTGCTTTTGGGGCAGATTGTGGAAGTTTCCAATCAGCAAGCTTTAGTGCAAACAATTTTTGACAACGATTGGACTTTGCCTGTGAGGGTCGGGCCAACTTTACGTGATGCCTTGTTAGTTGGCGGTCAGAATCCGCGGCTGACGTTGATTGATAAAAATGACGTGGTTCAAAAAGGAGACATAGTGATTTCCGCGAGGAAGGAATTTCCATATGGCATGAGTGTTGGGGAGGTGGGGGAGGTGAATAATTTAGTCGCTCACTCTTTTCAAGAGGCGGAGTTAGTCTTTCCATATACAATGCGTGATCTCAGGGAGGTGGCGGTAATTCTGAAATAATGAGAAAGCTGGCGATCCTGTTACCGATTATTTTATTGGCCGGATTATTTCAAAATACCGGCGTATTTAATATCTTTGGTGTTAAGCCAAATTTACTTCTTGCCGTTTTGATCCCGGCTATCTTTTTTCTGGATCAAATTTTGGCGGTGGCGGCGGCTTTGGCCATTGCGCTACTGGTCTCGGATTTCCGAGCGGGATTTGCCGGAGAGTCGGTGGTGCTGGCTTTGCTGATCCTGATCGTCCCGGTTTTTGGCCGCCGTTTGCCCTGGAATCCTTTTATCAATAACATGGTCTTAGTGGGAGCGGCGACGATTGTATTCTATTTACTCACGGGCCCGGCCTATATTGTTAGTTCGCCATTGGGGGTTCTTGGTGAAATATTCTATAACTCCCTGTTTGCGGCAATTTTTTATAATCTTTTCAATTCATGTCTAAAAATGAACTCAATGTTGAAGATTTAGTTTTTAACGAAGACCGGCGCGAATCGGACTATTTAGAGTTGCCGCTATCCAAGCAAACTTTCTGGCTGATGGG
>CAZJFE010000073.1:0-1959 GCA_964545345.1 uncultured Candidatus Saccharibacteria bacterium
GGGCTTTATTCGGTATAATTTAAAGGTGAAACAGTATCTCCCATTTGCCGGTCTTTTTTTATTGGTCGCCGCTTTATTCCACTTTGGCTATCAAAACTTTGCCGACTTAGACAGCTTTTTCTACATGGGAAAAGCTCAGCTGATACTCGAACGAGGACTCTCCGAAACTCCCTTCCCGTGGATGCAGTTTTCCGTGATCAAAGACCATTCATCCTCCCTCTGGTTCGGCTTTAGTATTTTATTGACTCCCCTCGCCCGAATATTCAACCCGGTTTTGGCTCTGAAAATCGCCGGGACTCTAATGACCGCTTTCACGCTATTCGCGGCCTTTTTTGTCGCCAAGCGCCACCAATGGAAATGGCCGATGATCTGGCCCTTTTTGATGTTTGCCTCCGCGCCGAACGTCATGGCGCAGTTGTTAATGATTCGCCCGCAAACTATCACTATGGGTCTCGGATTGCTCTTAATTTCTTTTCTAGTTCGCGGCCGATGGTGGCAAATTCTGCCGACTACATTTCTGATCTCCTGGATCCATCTGAATTTCGCCTGGATGATTTTCGCCGTTTGGGGGTCAGTAATGATTTTCCAGCTCTTACTGCAAAAGAAATTTTTATTTGTTAATTTTGTTTCGGTTGTTATGGGTGGGTTATTTGGCTGGTTAGCTCGCCCAAATTTTATTGGCGCGGCCAAACTTTTTTACATCCAGGTTGTTCAACAAATTATTGAAAAACAAGGGGGGTTGCCGTTACTCTTTGGAGTTGAAAACTTTCCCCTTTCCACTAATGTCCTCCTGAAAAATTTCTCGGTCTTCTTAATTCTTTGGGCTATTGGAGCGCTGGCCGCCTTGTGGTTGGCCAACAACAAAAAAATCGCCGCCCTACCGGAAAATAAAATCTTGGCGCTGGCAGGAATCTTTCTTTCAGCAGTTTTCTTTTTGTTGAGTATCGCCATCGCCCGCCGCGCCTACGATTTCTGGATTGTCTTCGGACTATTGCCAATTGGGATGGCGTTCACGGAAATTCTCCGGCCGGCAAATTACCAGACCACTAAGAAAATCAAAGATTGGGTAATGGGCTTGCTGGCGCTGGCCATTCTTTTCTTGGCTCCCTATTCAATTTATAAAACGAATCGCAGTTTAGCGCTCTCATATAAGCCCAATCTCCTGCAGGAGGCGTCCACCTGGCTTAAAGACCATTCCCAACCAGGCGACGTCGTATTTAACGTCCATTGGAGTCATTTTTCACCGTTATTCTTATGGAATCGCCAAAACTACTACATCGGCGGCCTGGATCCGATCTTTCAATATCGTCATAATCCGGAGCTCTATTGGAAATTCCACTATCTTTCAGCGGATCTTACTTCCGAATTTACCTGCAAATACGACGCTTGTACCAAAAGTCAGCTGGAAGACGCTTATACCGCTCTCAAAAACGACTTCCGGGCAAAGTATTTATTGTTGGATAAAATCAATAATCCCAAGCTCAATCAATTCCTGAAAACCAGCTCTAAATTTGAAAAGAGCTTTGAGTCTGTTAATGAAGTCATTTATCTAATAAAATGATGGTAACGCCTAGATACTCCAATGAACACTGAGTTTCGGAAAATTATTATTTGGCTGATGCCCGTAGTTTTGATTGTCAGCTTTGCTTTTTTTATCCACGGCCGAGTAGTTAACTTCACCGACGTAGATAGCTTCTACCACAGCCGCCATGCTTGGCTTTACCAAACCAACGGAATCTTTCAGACTTCCTTTCCTTGGGTACAATATTCCGTCATCAATCTCTACGCGGCCGATCTTTGGTACGGCTTCCATATCCTAATCCTGCCACTAACCTTTTTAACCGATCTCGCTCAGGGAATTAAAGTCGGAGCGCTACTAACGACCATGCTCGCTTCCGCGCTTTTCTTCCTGGCTCTTTTGAAACTGAAAATCAAATGGCCAATGCTCTGGTTAACAAT
>CAZJFE010000074.1:0-1939 GCA_964545345.1 uncultured Candidatus Saccharibacteria bacterium
TTCTTTTCCAAAAAATTCACAAATCCCTGTAGTTCTTCTTTAAATCTTTGACTGCAACAGATCACCATTGGACGATACACGGATATTCCTTTGCGGAAGTTCTACATATAAAATAACAACTAATAAAAAACCCCGCAATACGCGGGGCCTTGTTTTAACATTCGGCGCAAGTTCCGGACGAATCCTTGACCTGCGCGTTATCACATTCCGGCAAAAGCTTTTGCCACTGCTCCAAAGGGATATCTCGCAAAATTCCACCTGGACCACGCAAACGCTTCAATGCTTTCGCTAAACTATCAATCAGGTACACAGGATCTTTTTTCTCATCAATCGTAGCTTTCGCTACAGTCAGCAGCTCATCAATAAATCCCCTGTCTCCGACATTTTTGTAGACTCCGACCGTCACAAAACGCCGAATCCCGGCCTGAATAAGGTACTTCGTGCAGTGCACGCAGGGAGTACCGATAATATAGGCGGTGGCATCCCGCAAATCACCCGAGCTATTCAAAATAGCGTTGTGCTCTCCGTGGATGGTTCGAATGCAATGACCCTCCACAATCCTATGCCCGACATCGTCGCAATTTGGCGCGCCAGCAGTAGCGCCGTTATAACCGGCGCCCTTAATTCGTTTGTCTTTTGTTAAAATACAGGCCGTCAAAAGCCGGTTGCAGGAAGCGCGAGACGACAAAAGCATCGACATGAGCAGGAACACCTCGTCCCAGCTCGGCTTTCCTTTTTCCAGACTTTCCATCACGACCTCCTCAAATGAACCTTCCAGACTATACCAAACAAAAACCACCCCGAGCAAGGGGCGGTTTTTGAGTTTCCAGTTTCCAGTGTCCAGTTTCTAGTAACTATTTCTCTATCACTTCTATCCCCATATTCTTCGCGGTGCCGGCAATAATCTTCATTGCCGCTTCCACGTCGTAAGCGTTCAAATCCACCATCTTCCGTTCAGCGATTGCCCGCAAATCAGCTTTAGTGACTTTGCCAACCTTGGTCTTAAGAGGATCACCCGAACCCTTTTCAATACCGGCCGCTTTCTTCAAAAGCGAGGAGGCAGGCGGGGTCTTTAATTTAAAATCAAAGCTCCGATCTTCATAAATCGTGATTTCCGCCGGAACCACATCGCCGGTCATTTCCTTGGTAGCTTCATTAAACTTCTTACAGAAATCCGCGATGTTAATACCCTGCGGACCCAAAGCCGTACCGATTGGCGGGGCCGGGTTGGCCTTGCCGGCCTCAATTTGTAGCTTTAATACTGTTTTAATTCCTTTTGCCATAAGTAATCACTAATAATGCAAATTTTAGCAAGTAATGCAAATGAAGTAAAGGGGTCAGCGGCAGCAAAAATCAGAGTAAATTCGCATTATTAAATGCGATTAGTATTATTCGCGAATACTCCCTAAAGCTTCTGCACCTGCAAGGAGTCCAATTCAACGACGGTGTCGCGTCCGAAAATCGGCACCAACACCTTCACTTTGCCTTTCTCCTCATCAATCTCGGAGACTTTAGCGTCGTAATCTTTAAATGGACCGTCGGTGATCTTTACCGTCTCGCCAATCTGCAACTCAACCCGGAATTTGGCTTCCTCGCCGCCGCCCATGCGCTTCATTAAGTCGTCAATTTCGGCTTTAGACAAAGGAGTCGGCTTGGTGGAATCCGGGCCAACGAAACCGGTCACGCGCGGCGTGTTGCGCACCACGTACCAGGTGTCTTCGGTCAATACCATTTCAACTAGAACATAACCGGGATAGATCTTTTCCTCTACCGCCCGGCGCTTTCCGTTTTTGATTTTAATCCTCTTCTCCTTCGGAACGATGACGTTAAAAATCTTGTCGCTCATCGCTAAAGACTCCACGCGTTGCGTCAAATAACGCGCCACCGCGTCTTCGTATCCCGAATAGGTATGCACGGCAAACCACTGCCGCTCTTTGTT
>CAZJFE010000075.1:0-1884 GCA_964545345.1 uncultured Candidatus Saccharibacteria bacterium
GGCCATTTGTTATATTTCTACACAATGATTTCTGGTAATAAGAACAATCCGTTGATGGCTCAGATTTTGAAGGCCGAGACGGGGATAGTGAATATTTTCAAACCGGGAGATTTAGTGGACGGAAAAATTATCAAAAAGGCCCCGAAGGCGGTTTATTTTGACTTGGGTCCTTTCGGCACCGGAATAGTTTACGGAATGGAACTGATGAACGCCCAGGATATTTTGCGCAACGCCAAAGATGGCGACACCATTACCGGAAAAGTAATTGAAACGGAAAATGAAGAGGGCTATGTGGAGCTTTCGCTCCGCGAAGTCGGCAAACAGCGCGCTTGGCAGGAAATTAAGGATCTGAAAGAAAAAGGAGAAGTGGTAACGGTAAAAGTTTCCGGCGCGAATTCCGGCGGTTTGATGACTGAGGTAAACAGCTTGAAGGCCTTTATTCCGGTTTCGCAACTTTCCACTTCGCACTTCCCGAAAGTAGAAGATGGCGACAAAGCGAAAATTTTGGAAGAGTTGAAAAAGCTGGTTGGCATTGAAATCAAAGCGAAAATTATTGATGTTAATCCGCGCAGCAACAAACTGATTCTTTCTGAGCGGGAAATTGTCAGCGAGAACGTCAAAGAATTGCTCGCTAAGTATAAAGCGGGGGATATCGTGGATGGAATCATCGGCGGCGTGGCTGATTTCGGCGCCTTCCTGCAATTTGCGGATAATCCGAGCATTGAGGGCTTGATTCACATCTCCGAATTGGATCACCGTTTGATTGATAATCCGAAAGACGTGGTGAAGATCGGCGACGCGGTAAAAGCGAAGATTTTGGAAATTAAAGATGGCCGGGTAACTCTTTCTCTGAAGGCCTTGAAACCGAATCCGTGGGATCAGGCGGAGGAGAAATATAAAGCCGGCAGTGAATATTCCGGCACGGTGTTGCGCTTCAATCCGTTCGGAGCTTTCGTTGGCTTGGATGCCGATATCCAGGGCTTGATTCACGTTTCTGAATTCGGTGGCGTGGATGAGATGAAAAAGCAAATTGAAGTCGGCAAGAGCTACAGCTTCAAGGTTGATTCCGTTAAACCGGCGGAAAAGCGCATTATCCTGAAACTGAAAAAATAATATATAATAAGTAAATGCTAACATCACGAAAAAAGAAGACAGTCATAAAAGAGCACGGCGTACACGATACCGATACCGGTTCTGCCGCGGTCCAGGTTGGTTTGTTGACCAAGCAAATTGAAGAGCTGACCGGCCATCTAAAAACGCACTCTAAAGATAATCACTCTCGCCGTGGTTTGTTGAAGATGGTTGGCAAGCGCCGCCGCTTGTTGGCCTATTTAGAAAAGTCTGATAACAAGACTTACAACAGTCTGGTTAAGAAGTTGGGGTTAAAGAAATAACCAAAATAACGAACGACGTACGACTAATGACCAACGACAGGAACCCGATTTCGTCGTCAGTCGTAAGTTGTCTGTCGTAAGTTGCGATTCAAATTATTCACATGATCAACAAAGAGCAACGTGTCGGTATATTTATTGACGTTCAGAATTTATATCACTCCGCTAAGAATTTATATAAATCGCGAGTAAATTTTAAGGAGCTGGTAAAAAATTTAGTCGCCGGCAGAAAATTAATCCGCGCTATAGCTTATGTAGTAAAGACAGAAGCCACCGAAGGAGAGTCGGCTTTTTTTGATGCGCTGAAACAGGCGGGGATTGAGTTGCGGGTGAAAGATATTCAAATTTATCCCGGCGGCATGAAAAAAGCCGATTGGGACGTCGGCATGGCGGTGGACGCCATCCGGATGTCCGGTTTTCTGGATGCAGTGGTCTTGGTAACCGGCGATGGAGATTTCCTCCCGCTGGTGGATTATCTGAAGTGGGGGCAGGG
>CAZJFE010000076.1:0-1646 GCA_964545345.1 uncultured Candidatus Saccharibacteria bacterium
GCCGAATTAGTTCAGTGGCAGAACACTACTTTCGTAAAGTAGAGACGTGAGTTCGATTCTCACCTTCGGCTCATGAATAAAGTAATTTTGTCGTTGATAGTCGCGATTGTCCTATCCCTCATCGGTGTTCTTGGAGATTCATTCATCAAAGCGTCGGGAGCGGGGGTAAAATTTATAAATTGGAAGATTTTTATCCCCGGCCTTCTTATCTATGCCTCCACTGCGTTTGGTTGGTTTTTTGTGATGAAAAATATCAAACTTTCCACGCTTGGAGCGTTTTATGCGATCACCACCGTGTTGGCGTTAGTGTTGGTGAGCGTCTTTTATTTCAAGGAATCTTTGAACATTTATGAGATGGTTGGTATATTTCTAGCTATTGGGTCGTTAATTTTATTGACCCGGTTTGCATAACATGTTTAAAGCACTTACTGGCAAGTACGATCAAGGCCCGGCGCATTTGACCATCCACGCCGGAGTGGGCGGGGAAGACGCGAAGGATTGGGCGAATATGCTGATGAAGATGTACATCAAATACGCTACTAAGCGGGGTTGGCGAGTTTCCGCTACCGACGATAACGCGATAGAAATCAAAGGTGATTTTGTTTACGGAACCTTGAAGAATGAAATGGGAGTCCACCGTCTTGTGCGAATCTCGCCATTTTCATCTAAACAACTGCGCCACACCTCCTTCGCGCTGGTGGAAATCGTGCCAATTTTCCAGGATTTGGAGCATAAAAATCTAGTGATCCCGCCGGAGGATTTGAAATTGGAATTTTCCCGTTCTAGCGGCCCGGGCGGGCAGAATGTGAACAAAAGAGAGACGGCGGTGCGGATTGTTCATCTGCCGACGGGTCTTAGCGCCGGTTCCCAGCAGGAGCGTTCCCAGCCGCAAAACAAGGAAAAGGCGATGGCTCTTTTGAAATCAAAATTGATGGCTCTGATGATCGCCCAGCAGATGCAAAAACTTTCGGATCTGCGCACAAAAGTGAAGCCGGAGTGGGGAAGTCAGATCCGATCTTACGTTTTGAACCCCTACAAAAAGGTAAAAGATCACCGGACGGAGATGGAATCTCACCAGCCGGACAAAGTTTTGGATGGTGACCTCGACAAGTTCATTGAAGCGGAGCTAAATCTGGAGTAATCGCTAATATTGCGAATTTATGAACAAAATATTGCAAATGGAGAAAGTCGATAAGGTAATTTTGCCGGAGTTAAGTTATAAGATTGTCGGTGCTGCCTTCGGTGTTTTCAATGAATTGGGATGGGGGTTTACAGAAAAAGATTATCAAAGAGCCCTAGTTGAAGAATTGCAATCGTCAGGGCTAGAATTCCAGCGAGAAGTTTACATTCCTTTGGAATACAAGGCCAAAAACATAGGCAAGTACTTTGCCGATTTTATAGTAGATAGAAAAATTCTTTTAGAATTAAAAGCAGTTCAAAAGTTTGGCTACGTTCATACACAACAGGTTTTGACTTACTTGCGGAGTGCTGGTTTAAAGTTGGGTATTTTGTTATATTTCACTAGAGAGGGAGTTAAATATCGACGTATTTTGAATTCGTCGGCGGTTTGATTCGTAATATTAATCTTTTATTCGTATATTTGCGATTACTACTACTATGATTGCTTTTCACAACGTATCCAAGCA
>CAZJFE010000077.1:0-1582 GCA_964545345.1 uncultured Candidatus Saccharibacteria bacterium
TTCGTATATTTGCGATTACTACTACTATGATTGCTTTTCACAACGTATCCAAGCATTACAACGACCAAAGAGTCCTGGAGGACATCAGCTTCAAGATTGCTCCGGGGGAATTGGTCTCTATTGTCGGCAGGTCCGGGGCGGGAAAGTCCACTATTATTCGTTTGTTGATCGGCGAGGAGAAGCCCGGAAAGGGCAGAATTATTTTTGGTCCCCATGAAGTGAACCGCATGCTCTCCAGCGAGCTACCGGAGCTTCGTCGTAAGGTGGGCATTGTTTTTCAGGATTTCAAATTATTGCCAACTAAAACCGCGCATGAAAACGTGGCCTTCGCTTTAGAGGTAGAGGGTCGCTCTCAGCCGGAAATTGAGGAATTAGTTCCGCAAATGTTGGATTTAGTTGGTTTGGCTGGTAAGGGACATCTTTTTCCACATGAACTTTCCGGCGGAATGAAACAGCGGGTGGCAATCGCTCGCGCGATGATTCACCGCCCCTCGGTAATTATTGCCGATGAGCCAACCGGAAATCTTGATCATTTCAACGCGGATGAAATTATTAAGTTGCTTTTGAAAATCAACGAATTGGGAACCACATTGATTCTGGCAACGCATAGTAAAGATATAGTAAACAAAGTTAAAAGGCGGGTGATTACTTTAGAAGATGGGCGTATAATTAAAGATGACCCCCATGGCAACTACACTCTTTAGGATCATCAAGTTCGGTTTTCAAAACTTTGCCCGTAATGGCCTACTTTCAGCGACCACGGTAGCTATTTTAGTGATGGCGCTACTCGTTTTTAATGGTTTACTGATGTTTGGAGTGGTATCCAGATCGGCTGTCGCTTCGCTGGAAGATAAGATTGATATCAGTGTTTATTTCTCAGCGGGCGCGACCGAAGATCAGATTTTGTCTTTGGAGAAAGCGCTGGAGTCGTTACCGGAAGTAAAATCCGCTGATTACATCTCTCAAGATAAGGCCTTGGCTATTTTTAAGGATCGGCACAAAGAAGACGAAGCGATCGCTCAAGCTCTCAATGAATTACAGGCCAATCCGCTGTTGGCGTCTTTAAATATCAAAGCCCAGAGCCCGAGTCAGTATCAGACGATCGCGAGCTATTTAGACTCGGAAAACTTAAAAGGGATCATTGATAATGTCACCTATGGAGAAAATCGGATAGTGATTGATCGGTTAGCGAGGATCGTTGACACCCTGAAGGGCGCCGGCTGGTTAGCCACTTTGCTTTTCGCGGCAGTCGCGATTTTGGTCACCTTCAACACGATTCGCCTGGCAATTTATTCTAATCGGGAGGAATTAGGGATTATGCGTCTAGTGGGAGCTTCTAATAAATTTATTAATGGCCCCTATTTAGTTACCGGTGTAATTTATGGTGTTTTGGGAGGAATGATCAGCTTAACTCTCGCCGCCCCGGCGATTGTTTTGGCTTCTCCATATGTTTCTATTTTCATTCCGGAGGTTTCTTTGGCGAATTATTTGTTAGTTCATCTGCCGCAATTAATTTTTTATCATCTGGCCGTTGGCGTTACTCTTGGTTCGGTTTCAGCGATGGTGGCCGTTCGGCGTTATT